>JARIGM010000005.1 GCA_029288865.1 Candidatus Kaiserbacteria bacterium | reverse complement strand
TCGGCAAACCATTTGGCGCTTGGACGGATAGTCCGCTTCATGCCATGTTCCCTGTCGACTTCTACTAGCCCGAATTTCGGCCACCAGCCATAAGCCCATTCGAAGTTATCGAGCAAGCTCCAGTGCATATAGCCTATGATTTTAACGTCTTCGCTCATGGCCCGCTGCATGGCTACGATGGTTTCCTCGATCCACCAGCGACGATACTCGTCGCGGGCGTCAGCCACACCATTCTCGGTGACCATGATGGGCTTTTTATAGTGGTCCCAGGTACGTAGCAGTAGCGGATAGAGGCCCTCCGGCTCCATATACCAGCCTAGGTCATTGACCGGCGTCTTGGGGCTGTCCTTATGAAATAGGCCGTCGTAATAATCGGTAAAATAATAGTTTATGCCGACAAAATCCTGGCAGTGGCGAATACGGTTTAAATACCACCAGTTCCAGGCGTAGCGCATAACTTTCGTCGACAATTCGTCGGTAAAATCGTGCGGGTCTTTGGCTTGGATATTGCCCAGTTGAGCTGCGACGCCAATCTGCAAGTCCGGCTTTACTCCTTTGAGAATTTTGTAAGCGAGGCGATGCGCTCTCATCAGGTTGTAATAAACCTTAAGCATAGTTAAGGGATTTTTTTCCTGCGGCGGCCACTCCCCTAGCTGGTAGCTGAAGCTGGCGTAAACATTTGGCTCGTTGATAGTTATGACGTACTTCAGCTGATGGGCGTACTCAGTGCCAACACGCTGCACAAATCGTTCGAAGTACTTAATATTCTTCTTATATTCAAAGGCGCCCTTATCAGTAAACCAAACCGGCATTGTCCAGTGCCACAAGGTAATAACCGGCGTTATTCCCCGCACTTTTAACTCAGCAAAATAGGTTTTGTAATGGTCAATTGCTGCTTGGTTAAACTTGCCCTCTTCCGGTTCTATCCGTGACCACTCAATTCCGGTCCTTAGCACGTTAAAATGCAGGCTTTTGGCAATATCAAAATCGTGCTCATAACGATTGAAGTGATCGCAGGCGGTGCCTGAAACGTAGGTTTCAGGTTTGGTCGCTT
>JARIGM010000035.1 GCA_029288865.1 Candidatus Kaiserbacteria bacterium | reverse complement strand
GTCATTTAGGAATCTTTTGCCCGGGTTCTTTGTTTTGTCAGCTCTTAGTAGCCGTTGTTGCTGTAACCGCCACGGTCATTGTTGCCGTAGCTGTTACCGCCGCCGTAACCGCCTCCGCGATTGCCGCCGCCGAAGCCGCCGCTGCGCTGAGGACGATCGCCTGCTGGGCGGTCACCCTGTGGGCGAGCCATAGAAACTGAGAGCATACGCCCATCGAGTTCCTTTCCGTCCCAACGGTCGATAGCTGCCTGGGCTTGCGCCTCGTCAGCCATTTCGACGAAGCCGAATCCGCGTGAGCGGCCGGTCATACGGTCCATAATAATGCTTACTGAGACTACTTCGCCTGCTTCCGAGAAAGCAGCGCGGATGTCATCTTCAGTTGAGCGGTAGGGAATACCGCCGACATAGAGCTTTGATGTTGCCATGTGGCTTGGATGAATTGAACTGATAACCTCGCTGACCCGAACTGTCTAGGAATTACCCTTCGAAGCTAGGAGACGGACGAGCTATACGTACTATGCTACAGACATTGCAAAAAAGCAAGATTTGTGGGTGCGTGTGGGGATAGCCCTCATCAAGGGCTCTGAGGGTTCGATTCCCTCCGCCGGTATAGACTATTATTGACATCGACTTAGGACAAACGATATACTGAAAGAGATGAGGGTGTCGCCCACAAATTAGTGGGGCAACAATAAAAAGACCGGCTAACTGCCGGCCTTTTTATTTTATTCGTAGCGGAGTGCTTCGATCGGGTTCATTCGCGCGGCACGGCGAGCCGGGTACCAGCCGAAGATGATGCCGATCCCTGCTGAGACGCCGAAGGCGAGTGCGACCGACGAAAGCGATACGACGGCAGTGAGTATTCCGCTTGCGGAAACTGCAAACGCGATAAACCATCCAAGTGTGATCCCTGCAGCGCCGCCGATGATGGTAAGCGTTAATGATTCAAGCAGGAACTGATTGCTGATATCCGCTTCGCTCGCACCAATCGCTTTGCGCAGGCCGATTTCACGGGTGCGCTCGGTAACGGTCGTGAGCATCATGTTCATGATGCCGATGCCGCCCACGACGAGCGAGATTCCCGCGATCGCAGCGAGGAGTGCTGTAAAGGTGCCGGTGATTGATGATGCGGTCGAAAGAATATCGGCTTGATTGATGATGCTGAAATCTGCTTTCGTCGGGTCTTTGATCTTGTGGCGAGCGAGGAGCAGATTCGTGATGTCCGCCTGAACTTGCGTCATGCTGTCAGCGCTCGCTGCTTGCACGCCAATGGATGAGACATATTTGCTGCCGGAAAGATATTGCTGCGCAGTGCCGATCGGAATGAATACTTCCTCATCGGTACTGCCGAATCCTGAACCGCCTTTCGATGCGCTCACTCCGATCACTGTGTAGAGTGTGCCGTTGATGCGCACAGACTGGCCGATTGCTTCTGCGCCAGCGCCGAACAGGTCATCGCGAACCGTCGGACCAAGAACGGCAACTTTTGATTTTGAGCGCACTTGGCTATCGGTGAGGAACGTACCGTCTGCGATCGTGAGGTTGTGAATCGTCGCATAGGAAGCGGTCGTGCCATCGACGGTTGCATTCGCGTTCGAACCCTTCACGACGATTTGGTAATTCCCGCCGACTTCCGGCGCGACGCCCGATACGTTTGCGACCGCTGTAAGGGAATTCGCGTCGTCGATCGTGAGAGTCCGTGCCGAGCCGAATCCTCCGCGGATGCCGCTGCTCGAGCTTGCGCCGCCACGAATAGTGAGAAGATTCGAGCCGAGCGAATTGATGCTTGATTGGATCGATGCTTGAGCACCGTTGCCGATCGCGACCATCGCAATCACTGATGCGATGCCGATCACGATGCCGAGGATAGTAAGACCAGAGCGCACTTTGTTCGCGTCGAGAGAGGTCGTAGTTTCTTGAAAGAGGTCGCGGAGTGTCATAATTATTCGATAGGGAGATCACGCGCGATGCGACGTACGTGATCCGTGCTGTCGCTCACGATCGCGCCGTCCTTGATGCGGATGATGCGCTTCGCATGCTCGGCCACGTCTTGCTCGTGTGTAATCAGAACGATCGTGCGACCGTGCTCTTCGTTTAGTCTGCTAAAGGTGTGAAGCACGATCTCAGTCGTCTTGGAGTCAAGGTTGCCGGTCGGTTCGTCGGCAAGAATCAGTGTGGGGTCGTTCACGAGCGCACGGGCGATCGCAACGCGTTGGATCTGACCGCCTGAAAGCTGATTGGATTTATTATGAAAACGAGATTCGTCGAGGCCGGCTGCTAGGAGCGCGGCACGAGCACGCTGCTCACGTTCTGCCATCGGAACGCGGGCGTACGTGAGCGGGAGCATCACGTTGCGGAGCACGGTCGTGCGAGGAAGAAGGTTGAAGGATTGAAACACGAAGCCGATCTTGCGTTTGCGGATGTCGGCGAGCGCATCGCCAGAAAGTTTCGAGGCGTCTTCACCATCCAAGAGATACGTGCCAGAGGTCGGCGTATCCAGACATCCCATGATGTGCATGAGCGTGGACTTGCCGGAACCGGACGGACCCATGATCGCGACGAACTCGCCGTCCTTGATCGTGAACGTGACGCCGCGAAGCGCATTCGTGACGATGTCGCCGGTGTGGTAGGTCTTTACGATGTCGCGCGCTTCGATCATACGGGATGATTAGCCGCCAACCGGTCCAGCTCTGAATGTTGCATTTCCGCCTCCACCCTGGAATGTGCGAGCGCCTCCGACGCCTGCAGCGCCAGCTGCTCCAGTCGCTGGGCGACGTGCAGCGCCGCCGAAGAGTCCGAAGATACTGCCGGTCGAGCTCGTGCCTGACTTCGCTGTTCCACTCGTGGTGCCTGTGACGACGAGTTGTCCGCGATGGAGACCACTCGTGATCTGCACCATCGTGTCATTGGAGATGCCGAGCGTAACAGGGATTCGCGTGATCTTCACGCTGCTCGCAGGTACGCTGAGGGCGCGAGAGGCGAATGTACGTCCCCCGCCGAAGGTAGAGCTTGCAGCACCACCGCCAGCGAATGTAGACGATGCCATACGGAAGCGCGGCGTGCTCGTGCCGTTCCCGAATTGGCGGTTCGCACCTACTGCTTGCGTCGATGTGCCGGTCATAGTCGCGACTTCCACGTACGAAGCGTTGCCACTCGTATGAACCGCTGCAGCGGGAACCTGGATTGCGTCTGCAGCATCAGCCGTCGTGATCGTCGCTTCTGCGGTCATGCCTGGCTTGATGCGCGAGTCCTGGGAATCGAATCCGACCTTCACGGTATAGGTCGCGACGCCTTGGCTCACTGTGCCGACTTGATCGACTTCTGCGACGGTGCCATCGACAGTTAGGTTATCGATCGCATCGAAGGTGATCGATGCTTTTTGTCCAACTGCGATCGCAGCCGCGTCAGCTTCGTTCACCGACAGGGTCACGTAATTTTCTTTCGTGATGAGTACAGCCACGGCAGTACCGCTCGATGCTGGATCGTATTTCTTAACGGCCACACTTGCAATCGTGCCATCAAATGGCGCCCGCACGATGTAGTCTTCCTCAGTTCGTTCGGCTTGCGCGAGCGCTTGCTGCGCTTTCTGGAGATTCAGTTGCGCCGATTGGACCGAGAGAGACATCGACGAACCATTAAGCGATTGCGTATCGGAGCTAAGCGATGCTTGCGCATTGGTGAGCGAGGTTTTCGCACTTTGGATCGAGGTGATGTCGCTCGATACAGTATTTATATATCCAGTGACCGTACTTATCTGCGACGTGAGGTCAGCAGGAACTACGTGTCCAGCACCGATAACTTGGCTATTTATATAATTTAAGAAAGTGAGCGTATCGCGCAACAATTGATTTTCTGTTTGTAGTGCAGAGAGTGTTGAATTCAAGATGGAAATTGTCTGATCGGCAGTAGCATTCGTTACGTCGTATGAAGCGTAGGCGTTTTGCGTTGATTGGTAGGCGCTGAGTGACGACTGGTACTCACTCGCAATCTTATCATGTTGCGTATGCGCTTCTACTGTATTGATGTAGTTCGAATAAGCTTCGAGATTTTTCTCTGCCGTATACCCTGGAAGAGTTGATAGGTTATGCAATACGCCATCGATACCGGTGACGATGGTTGGTAGTTGAGTGAATGTCGTGGTGACTGCATTTGAAGCCGTGGTAAGGGAAGTACGGAGCGTATTCTGATCACCGGTAATGCTGGTATTTGAGGATGTGATCGCTTGCTGGTATGAAATCTGCGCGCTCTCGACATTTTGGCGAGCACTTGTCACCGAATCGTTCGCATCACTTGCATCGATTGTTGCGATGATCGTTCCGGCCCGAACTTGTTGGCCGGCAACTGCATTGATTGATGTAATCGTGCCTGATGCTTTTGGTGAAAGCGAAAGCTGGTGTTCTGCGGATACGGTTCCGCTGTCTGTGATCGTGACAGCGAGCTCTCCTTCAGTAACAGGCGCTAGGCTATACATAGTCGCTGCATTGCCTTTTGCGAGTGCAGAAATTCCCCAGTATCCCAAGCCAAGAATCAGTAACACGATGATACCGCTCATGATCTTATGATTTTTCGTGAATGTGCCGATATGAGCGGCGGCATGACGAAAGCGATTCATAGTTGAAGCGAAGAAAGTCTTCATAGATTATTGGCCCCAGGTCGAATTCGTGGTCATTGTCTGAGCAGGAGGCGCTGGCATGACGCGGATAAGCTTCGCTGTCACCTCGCCTGAATCGTCCGGATCACCGATCGCAACCACGAACATGCCGCTCTTCAGGTCTGAAGGTTTGAGCGAGGTCTCATGATCGCGAACCACCGTGTCGTCAGTGAGTACGACTTTCTGCTCCTGTTTCTGCGATCCGAGGATCGTGAGTGTCGTGCTGCTCACGCTTACTACGGTTCCGAAGGCGCCGTGCGCTTCTGGCAGTGAGTGATCAAACTCGGGCATGTCCCCGCGCGTTATCATTATCGGTCCGCCAAAATTCCGCTGATAATTCTCTCCCCATCGGGATGAGAATTGCGCTTCATGGAATCCCACGAACACGCCTGCTTCGAATATGAAAATCACGATGAGCATGATGCCAATCCCTGTTACAATTCCAGCGAACAATCGTGAACGGACAAATACGGTGAGCGAGGCTTTGGTCATGGAAATAAATTATGAATGTTGGAAAGCGAGCGGTTTGTAATAAAGGCTGCGAGCGAAGTTGCGAAGCGAAACGAGGAACACGGCGATGAGGAAGAGCGTGATCATAACTTCGACACCAGGCAGCGCTTCAAGCACGGGTATGATAAAGGCGCGAATATTCGTCGCTGCGAAGTCGGTGTCGGTGAGCAGGAGCTGCGAATAGCTCACGAAACCGCTCGCACTCGCTGCGCTCATGAGCGCGGGCAGAGCGAACACAAGCCCCGCAAGGGAGCTTGTGCCAAAGAGGGAAGAGACGGCCAGCCGCATACGCTCGCGACGTATGCGCTCGCGCGCGATAGTGCTGCAGATCTGCTCGCAAAGATGTGCAGGCACGGTTTCGCGCGCTGTTGGTGAGAAAATCTGCTGGCTTGTCCTTCCCATGCCTTATATACGCACCTCGATGCCGTTTCGTTGCAAAAAAGAACCCCGAACATAGTAGTTCGGGGCCAGGTGTGATCTTTTTCTTACGGTCGTGTGTTATTCAGCAGCTGCCACAGCGCTGACCTCATAGTACCGATCAAGTGCATACGGTGCACCGCAGATTCGGAGGTGAGGCTTCTTGCTGCCAGAGACAGGTTGGATCCTCTGGCTCTCAACATCGGAATCGATGTGTGCAGGGACGTCTATAGTCTTACGGTAGATTCGAAGCCAGCAAGCGGCAGTCCCATAAAACTTTCTCGTCGGATGCGACATGAATGCATTTGTCACCGGATTATATAGTACCGGTGCAAAGAAGGGTTCGCTGGTGGCCGGGCAAAAGTGTGCCGGGACGATCAGTAACCGTTCGATCCATACGGATCCGTGCGGGCCGACAATTTCTCGTCGGCTCGAATCAAGTGGAGCAACCACTGGTTCCTCGGCATGAATATCTTCAGCCGCAGGAACAAGAGCGGTTTCAGCGCGAGGCGCTGGTGTTGCTATTGCTTCCGGCTGCGGAGTAATCGCGCCAGGAACGTGACCTTCTGAAAGGTCGAGTGTTTGACGACGTGACTGCGTCGATTTTTTGTTTTTGCCGAGGCCGGAATACCAGGCCCTGATATATCGCACAAAGGCTGGCAACCAAATCGGTCCTAAAACATATCGCCACATCAGGAAGATGCATACGATTATGAACGCTGTCGTCAGAGCTATCACTTGATCGTGAGTCAGCTGTATGTCGAAGTGAAATGTAAACACGCGGGTCTCTCCTTTTGAGGGGAACCCTTATAAGTTTGAACCGTTAAGGGTTCCGTTTCCAAAGATCAATCATCGGAACTCATGTCCCGACTTAGCCGCACGATATGCGACTCTATTAATTTAGAACATACCCACGTTATTGTCAATGGTAATGTATAAAAAATAACCCTCTTCGAAGAAGAGGGTTAAGTTTGAGCGCGACAAAGACGCAAGCTACTTGGCAGCGAGGATTTTCATCTTAGCTGCCATGTCCTTGCTGCCGGCAGCCTGGTAGAGGTCTGCAGCCTTCCAATAATACTTCGCCTGTTCCGCCAGTTTGGCGTGTCTCAGGTAGAAGGCCTTTTGTTCGTCCCTCGTCAGCATTTTAAAGAACTTGTTAGCTTGAATTTCTTCGAGGTCGACGGAGACGACAGTGTAATTCTTGACCGTATAGTAGGCCTCGTTGACTGCTTGGAGGATAAGGTCATGAGCATCCTTCGGAAGCCCCAGATCGACGTATGTCTGATAGTCGAAATCAGGGTTTTCCATCTTCGAATTGTAGACGCCATCACTTTCACAGCCATCGCTCGACCAGAAGTCGGCGACATCGAGATCGGCCGTGAGAAGACGCCAATGGCTGGTATCCGGCGCGTTTGGATGAAGGCGCAGGGCCAACCGGTAGAGACCTTCATGGTCGAACTGCCCGTCGGTTACGGTTGGACTGCAACCGTTGAGTGCTTCCGCCTGGGTTCGAGAGATCTTCTTGTAGCGCTTCCCGGGAAGAAAGCCGGCCTTAATGATCTGCCGCACTTCTTCCTGATAGCGCTTTTCCAGGACCGGCCGTAGAATATCGCGTCCAATCCCTTTGTCCCAAAGTTCTTCCATATACTCGAACTCAGGAGTATGAGCGAGCTTGTGCACGGCTCGATCAATGTCCGAGTTGATTCCCGGAATCTTTCCTTTGAGCTCAAGGTATGTCTTGATGGACGACACGAGATCGTCTGACTTGGGGACTTCGTAATATGCCTTTCCGATTTCTGTCTCCAGATCCGCAACATCGAGCGAAGTCTCGCGGTCATGTGCTTCGCGGAACTTATCCGCGAGTACCGACGACGAGGAGGCCGATGAGGCAGAGACGGAGGAAGCCGATTCAGCAACTTCATACGAGGACCATTCAGCACTGGTCATCGTGTTTGTCGCTTGCGGCGAAGAGGACGAGTCGTTTTGATTGCAACCACTGATAGCGACAGCAACCAAAAAGAGAGTCATTGCGCCGAGAGCAAGAGATTTCATGAGAGGCTCCTGTGCCTGTGCCTGTGATGTAAGAATCAAGTATCGAGATAGTCTCGATCCGGGTACATTATACAACTATATAATACATTTTGTCAAGTATTGTATTGAACGGGCAGTTATTTAGCTAACATCATACGGAGTGTCGCGAGTGCTCGCCGATGGAGGCTACGCACGGTAGCAGCGGGGATGCGGAGAACCTGGGCGATTTCTTCGAAGGAAAATTCTTCCTCATACCGCATGGAAAGAATGAGACGCTCGCGTGGCTTAAGTGTCTCTAGTGCAGTGCGCACATCTTCCGTTCGCGTTCGTTCGTCGAAGAGCTCGTCTGCTGTCGGTTCCTCATCAGGAATGGTATCGGCGATGGAAGTGTCTTGATCCGCAGAATCGAAGAAAGAGAATGGTACGTGTCGACGCTTACGCATCAGATCGGTTGCCGCGTTGCGCGCGATAGCGAAGAGCCAGGTGCGGAATGATTTCTTCGTATCGAATCGTCCCAAGCTTCGCCATGCTTTCAAGAATGTTTCCTGGGCAGCATCTTGCGCGTCGTCAGCATTGCCGGTGAATCGCAGACAAAAGGCATAGACAGCAGGCAAGTGGCGAGCCACGAGGGTATCGAGCGCGCTATCATCTCCCTCGCGAATCGCTTCGATCAGTTCTGCATCGCTCGGCTCATCAGGCATAGATGCAGGGTATACTCTGCGGTGAGTCCTGTCATCACACGTGTGTGAGCATGTCGTTTTGGATGTCGGTGAAGGTTCCGTGAACTTTCTTTCCAGGGTTGAAGATGTTGAGTGGATCGAAGATGTTCTTGGTCTCTTCGAAAAGCTTCACGACCTCTTCGCCGAAGAGCATTGGGAGATAGGGCGTCCGAATAATACCATCGTTGTGTTCGCCGGTCGTGGTGCCGCCGTACTTGATTACGAGTTCATATACCTTCGGAGCGAGCTCGAGCACGACCTTGCGGACTTCAGGATTATTGAGATCCATGAGCGGGATGATGTGGAAATTTCCATTCCCGATGTGTCCGGCGACCGTATATATAAATTGCTTCTCGTATTGCTTGAGCAGCGCATTGAGCTCAGGCAAGAACTGCGGATAGGATGATGGCGGCACGACGAAGTCGTCGATGAACGGTGCTGCATACATGCCTTTCGAATGTTTGCGAAGGAGCGCGAAACTTTCGCGACGGACCTTCCAATACTTTGCGCTGGCGCGCTCGTTCTTCTTTACGCTCGTAGTGAGGTCGAGTCCATCCAATGCTTTTTGCGCAGCCTTCGCTTTATCGGCCGCTTGCTTGGCCATGTCTTCTGAAAATTCAGCCATGAGAATGAGTTTCGGAATGCCGCCCGTAATCGCCATGCCGACTTCCGGCAAGAAGGAAATGCCGAGTTCGGCCGCTTGTATGAGGCCCATCTGAGCGAGCATCTGCGGCATGAACTTCACGGCAAGCTTGAATGTCTGATCGTCATACGATTCAAATGATTCCGGATCAAGCGGCAAGATGCGTCGCACGATCTCAGGAAGTACGTTCAGATCTGTAAGGAAAATTACAAGCATCGCACGATGCGTCTCTTCCTTCACGAGGCGGAGCTTCGCTTTTGTCATGAGGCCGAGCGTGCCTTGTGCGCCGCAGATGAGTCGGGCAAGATTGAACGTGCCCGTCTTTTCGTCTATCACGTTCCAGAGCGCATAGCCGGCAGAGTTCTTCGATACTTTCGGCTTCGCATTTTTGATGACTTCCTTATTTATTTCGAGCAGTTCGGACATCTTGCGGTATATCTCGCCTTCGAAATCCTGCTGCTGCTTTTTCTGTGCGAGCTCGTCCGGCGTGAGGTCATTGAACGTTACGATGCTACCGTCTGCGAGCACCATCTCGGTCTCGGCGATGTAGTTCTCGGTCTTGCCGTATTTGAGCGTGCGCTCGCCGCCGGAGTTGTTGTTCACGATGCCGCCGATCGCACAGAGCTCGCGAGATGCCGGATAGGAAGGAAGGATCTGTCCGAAACCGTGCTCGACTTTCGCAAGCGTCGCCTTTTCGAAGTCGCGGTAGTATACGCCGGGTTCTGCGATCGCGTATCCGTCGCCGACTTCGAGTACTTTATTCATATGCTTCGTGAATACTGCAACGACGGATGTGGTGAGCGGACCGCCTGACATATCCGTTCCTGCAGATCGTCCCGTGATCGACACGTTCTCGCCACGTTCTTTTGCTGCTTTTACATTCTTCACGATTGCCGAGACATCCGCCGCATCTTGCGGATACACGACGAGCTCCGGCGTGAGCTCAAAGATGCTCGTGTCGTGCTTATACAAATCGCGTTCTGCTTGCGCATCGGACACTTCGCCGCGCACATCTTTCTTGAGTTCGTCGAGCAAGTTCGTATTCATAGGATTATTACGCAAGCAGGTTAGTAATAAATTGTTTCGTCTCATCAGGGCCGCTCACGGCATGGGTCGCGATGCCAGTTTCTTTCACGACTTCGTCGTTGCCGCCATTCGAGAGCTGATCTCCCACATACAGCATATCGCCGATCGCGATATCGAAGAGCTCGCTGATCTTACGTACGCCGAACGCCTTGTTCACACCACGCTTCGTTACATCGATAGAAGTGGATCCGCCGATTTTAACTTCGAAGCCGGGAAGTAGATGTATCAGTGCGTCTTGCAAGAGGTGTCGTTTTTTCATCTCAGGATCCCATAGCTTTTTCTTTTCCCATGGCGCTTGCTGCCCGAGCGCAGAGAATACGACTTCTGCACCTCTCGACTCAGTACGCTCACCGTATGAAGGCGTTGCCGTATCAACGACACCTGTTTCTTGGACTGCAGTCTCAATCGCGTCTTCGATGCGACGCACCTCGTCATCAGAGAGAGACTCTTCGTATTTCTTTTTCCACATACCATCAAATGTATAGAGTGCAGCACCTGAAGTGGGCTGCAGGTACAATCTCTGCATATCAGCATGCGGAGGCAATTGTGCAGCAACTTGTTTCTCGAGCTGCTCTAAACCGCCTCCCGAGATTATTCCCACACGGGTACGCCTCATTAGATTTGCAAGAATGCTCGCCATCTCTGCATCGATCGGCTGCTTACTTACTGCAAGCGTGTTATCGAGATCGAACATGATGAACTGCGGGAATGGGTTAAGAAACATGAGATGAATCGGGAGAGCTCAGGCGTCGTAGTAATTCCGGAAGCGAAACGGTCGCGACGCCGATGTGCTTATCAGCTCCACCATAATACAGGTAAATAGTGTCATCGCGCACGACCATGCCGCAGGAGAACACGACATTGTTCACCACTCCTTCCTTCTCCCATGGCAATACTGATTCGAATATAGGGGATGCGGTCCGCGCAAGGACTGTCATAGCATCCGGGCTTAAAAGCGCTGCGCCCAGACGATAGTGGAAGTCCATACCGACGGCGTGATAGATCATGAGCCATCCTTGAGGCGTACGAATCGGTGGTGCAGCTGCGCCGATCTTCACCCCGTCCCACATGCCCGGGCGCGGTGACATGAATTCCACGCTTCGATTCATCACGTGATTCGGCGGGAATTCGTCATACATCTCGATGCACATGTCAGGATCGATGCGATGCAAGAGCGCGACCTTGCCGTCGATCCGTTCAGGAAAAAGCGCAAGATCCTTATCGTTTTCATACTCAGGAGTGATGAGCTGTGGAGCAGACCATTCAAAACGCTGCGTACTCAAGTCTTTAGGTACGATAGAAGCGAGCACGCCGCGAGCACGCGAACCGTCGAAGGCGGTGTAGGTGAGATAGACCGTGCCATCGATTAGCGTTAGTCGTGGATCTTCCGTGCCATGCGACTCTTCCGGAATGCGCGGACCGTACACCGGCTCGGCAATCCGCATGTCGACGTTCATCGCATCGTCGAGTCGAGCATAGCCGAGCTGTGAATAGTTATTCTCATTCGTTGCGCGATAGAGTAGATGCACTGATCCATCAATATCGATCGCTGCAGCATTCGATACGGACCATGACTCCCACGGGTGCGAAGGATCAGGTGAGATGATCGGCGTATCGCTGACGCGGGTGACGAGCGAGAGTCGCGTGTTCTCGTGCATGCTTGAGAGGAGGCCGACAAGTGAAAGCGTCGCGGTTGCACATACAGTGTCTGCGCCGCCATAAAAGACGGTCAGCTGATCGCCTTCGATCGTCGCGCCGGTCGGGAAGACGATGTTCGAGACGATGCCGTACTTTTCATATGATTCTTCTGGCACGAGGAACGGATGCTCAGTCTTGCCGATGATCTGCATCGGATCGTTGCGATCAAGAAGCAACGCTTCGACGCCGAAGATGCGTGCGTGCTCGTCGTAATAATTTTGGATGTGCGAATAGACGAGCAGCCAGCCGAAATCGGTGAGGACAGGCGCAGCACCGATTTCCATGTGCTCTGAATCTGCACGACGCACGTCAGGAAATGCGTGATCGAGAAGGTTCGCATGCCAGTCATTCCAGAATGCCTCGCTCCAGAAATCTTCGATGTTCTTCGAGCGAGCGATGCCGATCGTCGGACGCGGGTAATCAGCTGTCCAGTCAGTGTGTGCAGTGAGCAAGAGCACGGCGTCGCCGTCGATGCGTTCAGGGAAGAGCGTCGCTGCTTTTGCGTTGAACGGCGTCATGAGGTGCCGCTCGATGAGCGAGTCAGGAGCATCGCCGATCGCAACGGCACACTTGATATTGTCGGGTCCGAACGGGAAGCCGCCGAGCGCAGTATAGAAGACATACCATTTTCCTTCGAAGAAGGTCGCACGTGGATCTTCGCAGCCATAAGATTCCCATCCTTCGACGGGCGTCAGTATCTGTCTGCCGGGATCACATTCTTCGCCATCGCGCCATTCTGTATACCCAACAGTTGAGAATCCGCGACCTGGTGTACGGATCGCGTCAGGCTCCGACATCGCGCGATAGAAGATGTGTTTCTTTCCTTTCGTCGCGACAACGGAAGGATTGAATGCGCCGATCGCTTCAAAGGCTCGCGAGCGGCTCGGCGTGATGAATGGATTCTCGGGAGAGCGGAAGACGCTGAACATATCAGGAGAATGCTGGGGTGAGCGTTACCGGCTTATGCTCGGATAGTTCGTTCGCAAACTTCGAGAGAGAAGCAGTTGCAGCACAGACAGTCTCATCTGCAGCGCCGTAGTAAACGGTGAGTTGGTCGTCATGAACGGTCGCGCCCGAGACGTAGACGATGCCTGGCTTTGCGCCGTCTGCTTCATAGCGCGCATTTGGTTCAAGTACGGGTACTGGAGAGCGAGCGATGACTTTCGTCGGATCGTTTAGATCAAGTAAGAGCGCGCCGACTTTATATTTATGTGGTTCGGCATTGTCGTTCGCGTGATAGAACTGCAGCCAGCCTTTCTCGGTCTTGATCGGGGGCGACCCTGCGCCGCGCATGCGACTATCCCAAACAGTCCCATCCGAGCTGTCGTTACGTGAGCTGTTTATGTATGGCTCACGACCATCAAGCGTGTTGAGATAATCAACCGAAACACGTTCGCGAGATCCGTTATAGAGGCTATGCAAGATCGCGAACTTGCCGAATATCTTTTCAGGGAAGAGTACCCAGTTCTTCTGCACCTGATTCGGCGCAGACAAGAACGCGGGACGCGACCAATTCCACTTTCGCTTCTTCAGGTCCGACGTTGCGATGGAAGTGACGCCGATGCGAACCGAATCCCAATTATGGAAAGCTGAGAAGGAGAGATACATGCGATCTTCGATGATCACGGCACGTGGGTCTTCCGTGCCGCCCCAGCTGCCGCCCGATGCGACGAGCTCAGGATAATTCTTTTCCGCGTATGCGCGACGAAGCGCTGCAAGATGAGGATCCGGTCCTTCGAGTGCGAACACCGGGTAGGGAAGGCGATTATCGATCGTGATGCCGTCTTTCGAGGATGCGTAGCCGATGCGGGAGACGCCATCCGCGCCGATGGCGCGGTAAAAGAGATGCGTCTCGTCGCCGTCATGCACCGCAGCGGGATTCATCACTGCTGCCTGTTCGAACTCATAGCGGCCCGGGCCCATGAGCGGATTCGCGTCATGGCGTTTGAGCGAGAATATCTCCCGGAGCCGTTCGATCTGATGCCGTCGTGTCCACGGATCGGTGAGCGCATGCCATGCGCCCCAGAGGAACATGCCGCTCACTCCGAAGGCGATGAGGACGAGGATGAAGAATGTCACGTACTCCATGGTCTGTTATGCTCTTCCGAAATCGTCCTCTAGTCGCTGAAGGTCCTGTTCGTCAAATTCGCCGAATGCTATCTCGAGCACGGCGCAGCCGTGCTCGCCGCCGGTGAGGCGGTGCACGGCACCCACTTCGATCTCGATCTCGTCTCCCAGCTGCACGGCGCGCTCTTCTGTGCCGGTATACGCGATGCCGTCTCCCTCGATCACTTTCCAGAATTCAGACCGGTGCTCGTGGCGCTGCAAGGACAATCGTTGGCCCGGATTCATGCGGAGAATCTTCACGGTCGAGGCCTCGTTCAGTGTGAATTGCTCGAACGATCCCCAAGGGCGATCTTCCGTGTGGTGGTTGTGAAGAAAGGACATACTTATATATAGAATACCCCATCATCACTCGAACATAGAGTGGGTAATACACAATTTTGCTAAATACCCTCCTTTTCAGCTATACTTGTAAAAATGGCTAAGATTCCAGCAATTGAGATCGGGGAAGTGAAGAAAGTCTACAAGACCGGAGTTGAGGCGCTAAAGGGCGTATCTCTCACGGTACCGGCGGGAGAGTTCATGGCGCTTCTCGGCCCGAATGGCGCCGGAAAATCAACGTTAATTGGTATCCTCTCGGGACTGGTGAATAAGACCAGCGGCACTATCTCGGTGAATGGCGTCTCGATCGACGTGGACCACGACAAAGCGAAAAGCTTTATCGGCGTGGTTCCGCAGGAGTTCAATTTCAACTGGTTCGAGAAGGTGATCGATATCGTCGTGAACCAGGCCGGCTACTACGGCATTCCGCGCAAAGAAGCGTTGCCGCGCGCCGAGCAGCTCCTTAAGGATCTCGAGCTCTGGGACAAGCGATTCACTGCGTCCAATCAGCTATCAGGCGGCATGAAGCGTCGGCTCATGATCGCGCGAGCCCTCATCCACGAGCCAAAGGTGCTTCTTTTGGACGAACCGACGGCTGGCGTCGACGTCGAGCTTCGCCGCAGCATGTGGACCTTCCTCCGCGAGCTGAACAACGACGGCACGACCATCATCCTCACCACGCACTATCTCGAAGAGGCTGAGCAGCTCTGCCGTCGCGTTGCGATCATCGACCAGGGCGCGATCATCCGCGAAGGAACGGTGAAGGATCTTCTCACTAATCTTTCCGGCGTAACGCTCCTCGTCGATACGGTAGAGCCGATCCGCCAAGCGGAGCTGCAGCTCTTGCGTGGCTACCCGATCAAGAAGCACGATGAGACGACGCTCGAGGTGCGTCTCCAGCATGGCGACACGGCGAATGACGTGCTCCGCAAGATCTCGTCGATCGGGCTCGGCATCGTGAATATCCGCAACAGCGGCAGCCGCCTCGAAGAGGTGTTCTTAGAACTCACCAAGAAATAATATGTTTCGATCACCAACCATCATCGGGTATCTCACCATCGTGCGGAAAGAAGTCTTGCGCGTGTTCCGCATCTGGATGCAGACCTTGCTGCCGTCCGTCATCACGATGGGGCTCTATTTCGCGATATTCGGCACGTTCATCGGTTCGCAGCTTCCGCCGACGCACGGCTTTTCATACATCCAATTCATCGTGCCGGGCCTCGTGATGATGGCCGTGATCACGAACGCATACACCAATGTCGTCTCGACCTTCTTCGGCGCGAAGATGCAGCGGTATCTCGAAGAGCTGCTCGTCTCGCCGCTTCCGAACTGGGTGATCGTCGCAGGGTTCGTCACTGGGGGCGTCGTGCGTGCGCTCATCGTCGCGGTGCTGGTGCTCGGCGTCTCGCTTTTCTTTACGCACTTGGTGATCTTCAATCTGCTCGTGATCTTCGGCGCTGTCTTGCTCACGTCTATCCTGTTCTCGATCGCCGGCCTCTTGAACGGTATCTACGCGAAGACGTTCGATGCGATCAACATCGTCCCGACATTCGTGCTCACGCCGCTCACGTACCTTGGAGGCGTTTTCTATTCCATCGACAAGCTGCCAGTATTCTTCCGCTACCTCTCGCTCGCAAATCCGATCCTGTATATGGTGAATGCATTCCGTTACGGCTTCCTCGGCATCAGCGATGTCTCCGTCGGGGTGAGCTTCGGCGTCATGACAGCCTTCATCGTCGCGCTCCTCGTACTCACACTCTACCTCTTCGGAAAGGGAGCTGGCCTCAAATCATAGTGTATTGTATAGCGATATGCTCACGTACGGACAAGCTATTTTCCTCGGACTCGTGCAAGGCTGCACGGAACTCTTTCCGATCTCAAGCCTCGGGCACTCCGTCCTGATCACGGCGCTGCTGCATTGGCAGCTCGATCAGAATGGCGCGTATTTCGTGGTATTCCTCGTCGCGACGCATTTCGCGACCGCGCTCGTATTGCTCGCATTCTTCTGGAAGGACTGGTACCAGATGTTCTTGGGATTCATCCGTTCGATCATCGCGCGCCGTATCGATCCTTCTGACACGTACGCGCGGCTCGTGTGGGTGCTCATTATTGCAACGATTCCGGCTGGCTTGCTCGGCATCATATTGCAGAAAAAGGTTGAAGGACTATTCGCAGCGCCGCAACTCGTGGCATGCGCGCTTATCCTGAACGGCGTATTGCTCTACGGCATCGAGATGGTGAAGCGACAGCGCCGCCGCTATGAGAATCTTCGCTTGAGCGGCGATGCGGCGATCGCGAAGCTGCCATGGCTTCCGGCGCTCGGCGCCGGCCTCATGCAAGCGCTGGCGCTCATCCCCGGATTCTCTCGCACCGGTGCTTCGCTCGCAGGAGGCTTGCTCGCAGGACTTGATCACGAAAGCGCTGCGCGCTTCTCGTTCCTCCTCGCGACGCCGATCATTCTCGCAGCAGCAGTCCTCAAGCTCCCGAAACTTTTGCATGCAGATTTCCCAGTCGGGCCGATCTTCGTCGGCGCGCTCGTGTCGGGCATCGCCGCATATCTCTCCGTGATGTTCCTCACGCGCTTTTTTAAGACAAGCACGCTCACGATCTTCGCCTGGTACTGCATCGCCGCAGGCGGTGTCTCACTCCTTTTACTCTCGGGAATCTAAAGAGAAATATTCTTTCTCTTTAAGAGAAGAAGCTTCCAATACTGAACCAAACATACAGTTCGACATTTTATAGGTGTGTGTTATTATGTCATTAGGTAATCTTCGAGAAAAGAAGGGATAATCATGCTTGTCTCGGATTGTACATTGTTACAGGAAAATATAGTGCATACTCCGCACATTGAGTTGTGCAAAGGTTCGCGGAAAGTGGTGCTTATGGGTGTTTCGCACGTGGGGTCGCCAGCATTTTACGATTCAATCACGCGTCAGCTCGACGAGTATGAACGGAATGGATACCTCGTTTTATATGAATCAGTGGATGGCCACCTTGGCCTCGACCTCCCGGCAAGTCTTCCTCTCGTTCCTCTACTTAAGGAAAAATGGAAGGCTCTCGATATGGCTCTTGAACCGTTTGGTCTCGCGTTTCAGCAGGCCAGAATATATCCCGCGCCATCCTGGATCCTTGCCGACTTAACGACCGAAGAATGGAAGAGACTCACCCCGGGGTTACGTTCATTAGACGAAACCGTTCTTCATGATTGGGACGGAATGATACAAAAAGTGTCTCGACTCGTGGAGGCAATTTTCACTACATTCGGGAACTCAGATAACGAGATAAGAGAACTTTTCATTATTCGTGACTACAGGAACCAGGTTGCGGTGCAGTACATCTTAAAATATGCCGCCCATTCCAACATCGTTACCTACTGGGGAGCGAGTCATATTCCTGGCATACGAAACCTTCTCGTGGAGCAAGGATATGAAGTGGTAAACACTTCTTGGCAACCCTGTTTCGCCTTAAATTAGAGTCCTGCAATGCAGGACTCTTCTATTTATATAAATGGTTCGTATAAGGTGCCTGGTATCTACGGCAATGGTATCCGTAGGGAGAAATAAAAAAGGCCGGGAGAACTCCTTGGTGAAGGAACTCTCCCGGCCAATCATCCTCGTTTTTTACTCATAGCCTCGACGGTTACTTGTAACTCGATTGCCTGATCTCACGTACGCGTATCATACGCGCGCTCGCATGAAGTGAATGTGAAGATGCTGCTTAGGAGAAATCGATCGAGACTTCGTTGACTGAATCTTCAGTATCGAAGATGTTCGCGACCGCTTCAGATGGCGTCGGGGTCGGCGGGAAGGCGATCGAGACGGTCGTGCCTTCGCCAACGACGCTTTTTATATTGATGCTGCCGTGGTGCATACGCACGATCTCGTTCACGATCGCAAGGCCAAGACCGCTGGTCCCCGTTCCGACGCCGCGCGTGCGCGACGTATCGCCGCGATAGAACGGCTCGAACACGCGATAGAGGTCTTTCTGGGCGATACCGATGCCGTTATCGATCACGGATACCACGACGCGATTCTGGAAATCATTGTCGACGCGCACTTCCACCATCCCGTTACCATCTGACGGCGTGTAGTTGATGGCGTTCTTCATGAGGTTCGTCACAACCTGCTCCATGGCGCTGGCATTGCCGATGATATAGCGGTGACCGCTGACGTTCATGCGAAGTCCGACGTTCCGCGACTCAGCGAGCGCTTCATGGCGTTGCATCACGACATTCGCGACCATGCCCAGATCGATTGGCTCGGTCTTCATACGACGCGGCTGGATGAGCATGTCGAAGGAGAGGAGGTTGTTGATGATCTCGGAAATGCGGTTGAGTTCCGTGATGTTCTCGTTGAGGGTATCGCGCACGTCCGGCGGGAGCGTCGGATCCATGAGCGTCACCTCCGTGCTCGTCTTCATGACGGCGAGCGGCGTGCGTAGTTCGTGCGCGATGTTGCCGATGAATCGTCGCTGCATGAGCATCGAGGCTTTGGTGGGGGAGAGCGCGAAGCGGATCAAGAGGAAGGCGAAGAGCGTAATGAGCGCGACGAGCCCGGCGAACACGTAGATGAGGGTACGGTCGCGGACGGTCTGGATCGCTTGGGGAAGGGATGCGCTCGCGTCAGGCGTTCCTTGGACGACCTGCTGGATGTGGTGCTGGATAGACCCCACCGTATTGCGCTGCGCGTATTGCACGGCCCAGCCGGATATCACGATTAGCGATATGGTGAGCACGAACAAGATGACGATGATGTTCACCGTTGCCTGGACGAACGGATTGAACTGGTAACTATCCGTTAATGCGGTAACCCACGCCGCGAATCGTTTCAAATAGGGGGTCGGATTCTTCATAGGTATCGAGCTTCTTGCGAAGGTTCTTCATATGTACATCAAGCACGTTGCTAAAGCCAGGGAAGTCGAAACTCCACACATGGTCGAGGATCTGCTCGCGAGGGAGCGCCTCATTCGGGTGTCGCAAGAACAGCTCGAGGAGCGAGAACTCTTTGAGGGTGAGCGAGATCGGCTGTCCGCCCTTGGTGACGGTGTGCTTGCCGGTGTCGAGCTCGATATCGCGGATCGACAGCGTCCCGGGGAGAGCATCGCTCGGACGGCGGAGTACCGCTTGGATGCGGGCGATGAGTTCGTCGAACGCGAACGGTTTGGTTATATAATCGTCCGCACCACTATTGAGCAAGTCCACCTTATACTCGATCTCGTCACGGGCAGTGAGCATGATGATCGGCGTCATCACGCCCGCTTCCCGGGCGTCGCGGCAGATGGTCGCGCCATCCACATCCGGCAGCATTAGATCGAGCAGCACGAGGTCGTACTCGTTCTTGTAGAGCAGGATACGGGTGCGTGCCTTCTCGCCGTCTGCAAGCCAGTCCACCGTGAAGCCTTTGAGCTCGAGGCCCTTCTTCACGGCTTCTGCCAGCTTCGCCTCATCTTCAACAATCAAGATACGCATAGCAATCGTCTTTATGAATACCTCATCATTTACGCATGAGCTCCATGAAGTCTACATGAAGTCCGGTTCAGAGAGAAGAAAAGGCCCCGAAACAGCACGTCTCGGGGCCTTTTCTCAGCGACTCACGCAGTATTTGGTACTTCCTGGGAGTGCTGACTCAGCAGCTTCCGGGGCACACACTGTGATTCGGTTCGTGGCGCTATCTTGAGAAACAGTATAGCCAAGGTCGTAGGACTCGTCAGTCCCCGAGCAAGTCGAGGAGTGGCAGGTATTGCTGCCGGAGCTCGGGTCATGCGGGAGCTCGGATACGTAGGTCGGTACCAGACAGGAGCGAATATCGAAGCTGGCTTTGCTCATGCTCGTCGGATCAGGCTGAAGTTGTACGGAGCAGCCGTCCGTGTTGCCGGTAGGCCGGAACATGCCGCCGTTGTCGGCGATACGTTCACTGATGGCGTTCAGGATTGTAGCAACGTCATTCTGGCGTTGCGTATTGCGGGCTTGCGCGAATTGACGGAGCGGATTCACGGCGACGAGTACAATCGTCGAGAGGATCGCCAGCATACCGATCACGACGAGGATCTCGATGAGCGTGAAGCCTCGCGCGTTCCGCGCGAGCATCTTCTTATAGTGGTGGAGCATAGGAATATGGTTATGGATAAGCACGAGTACGTTATGGCGGCGTACTCGTGCCAAAGATGAAGGGTCCGGGTGAAAGGGTGCCATCAGGATTCAGATGCGCAGTAGCGGCAACAGAACTCGTCGCCATCCCGGAGCGATACTCGAGCGAGAGCGAAAGTGAACTCGTCCCTACGCTGAGCGAATGCACGAGACAGCCGTCACTTGGATTCCCGAACGGAAGTCCGAGCATGCTCTCATGTGGATCATAGGAGCTGTCCTCCTCAAACTTCTCGAGCGCAGCGAAGGCGCAGGAATAAGCGCCCACCGAGCTGCGTACTTCATCGATATGGCGGAGCTGATTGAAGCGTGTCGCGAATGCATTGGCACTTGCGGAAAGCATGGCTGCTGTCATGAAAGCAGAAATGAGAATCGCGCTCATGATGCCGATGAATCCGTTCATATGCTGTTCCATAGCGTGCGCGTGCTGGATGAGGTGAGCACTCTGCCCGTGCTCGTCGTTGCCGATAATTCGATATGAACCGTGCGTACAGGTGAGCCATCGGAGCTTGTCGCGAGTGTGAATACTCGTTCATAGACGAATGGGCTCACGCTGGCTGGTTGTTCATGCAGAATTTCGTCGAACAGCAGCAGTCGTTCGTTCTCAAGAACACTCTTTGTCGTCGTGCGCGCGAGCGACTCTCTAAGTGCATAGTGGATAGACGAGAAGCCGCTCAGCAGCATGGCGCTCAGACTGAGGCAGACGATTGCTTCAAGCATGCTGAACGCGCGGCAGCGGACAGGACTCATAGGGAACCGCGAATTACTGATACATACCCCGTGCTCGTGCTCGAGACCGAGCTTGCGTAGAGCACACCGTTCGCGCATGCAAGCGCCGTGCCGCCGGTCGAAGGCGGAAGGGAAAGTGGCGGCGCACTTTGCAACGGATGGAGCGGATCTGCAATAGACCAGAAATCAATGGCTGCATCTCGCTCCACGAACGCCATCTCGGGAGTCTCGATCACTCCGTCTATATTCCATGGTGATGAGGTGGCGGCAGTCTCGATGCTGCTCGAGAGTGCAGGAGCAGTGATGGTCGAGACATCCAAGAGGAGTAGTTCTGGTTGGCCGGGTGCATACGTGCGACCGATAATGAGCGTGCTACTCGCGATGCCGATATCTTGTGCGTAGGTATAGATGCTCGAGCCCTGCGTCCGATAGCTTGCGAGCAGGACGATATGGGACGGGTCGCGCACATTCAATATCAGCAGGCCTTGGTTCGGGTCGTCGGTCGTGACATATGCATAGATACCGCGCACGAGGATGCCAGTGACCGTGCGTCCGATCTTGTAACCGCCGATCCACGCGGGTGCCGCGGGATCATGCACGTCGATGATGTTGAACTCCTCTCCTTGCGGTGATCCAGTTTTTACGAGACCGAGATATACCTTTCCATTTGCATACGCGATGCTTTGTCCAGAGGATTGGCCGCCAGTGCCGATCGCATAAGGTGGAGAAAGAGTCGGTAATTTCAGCGATGAAAGGATCTGGGGATGCGCGGGATCGTGGATATCGAGAATCTGCAATTGCGTACAGGCGGAAGAGACGGAACACGTGGAAAAATTCGGCTGCACGGCGCTCGCGATGTAGGCGTAATTCCCCGAAAGCGCCGCAGCTGCGCTGCCGCGCTTCGTGGACGGCGAAAGATCGATGGCGGACCGCAATGCTGGTGTCGAGCTCGAGATATCAAATATGAATACGGTCGGATCGGTTGCCGAGAGGGCAGCGGATACGAGCGCCACGAGCGTCGAGCTGGAGACGGCAAGGCTCGTGAATGGATGCGAATCGAACGCATACGAACTCAGCGACGAATGAACCCATGCGGAAGGATTCGTAGATCCGCATGGATCAGGCGTATGATCGCGGCGCAGATCGGATGCGAGCGCAGCGAGTGTCATGGTGCGCGGCATGCCATGCACATCGGTCCAGGTGCTGCTCGCAGTAGCAAGCACGTCGAACCCGTTCGTGGCGAGAGCCATGCCGGGCGTATGTTGGCCGAGTGTGGCCGCAAAATCCAGCCTGGCGCCATGCAGCAGCTGGTCCATAGCATCTTCGAGCTTCCAGGCTTCGTTCACGCTCCGCTCTCCATTCGCGAGCGAAGCCGGAAGCGCGAGCGGGATGAGCGCACAAGCGCTGAAGGTCGCAGCAAGCACCACCATCGAGATCATCACCTCAAGAGTCGAGAATCCGTGCATAGTCATGCGGAGAGACTCCCGGTTATCTGATAGATCGGCATAACGATGGCGAGCGCGATCGTGCCGACGACCAGCCCCATGCACGCCATCAGTGCCGGTTCTATCAGTACTGAAACCGTACGAGTGATGATGCCGAGCTCGTTCGCGCTGATTTCGGCGATGTGCGTGAAGCTTTGTCGGAGGGTGCCGGTCGCTTCGCCGGTTGCGATCAATTGAAACGCAATGTCTGGATAAAGCAGTGGGGTAGCATTGAATGCATCAGCGATTCTCTCTCCATGCCCGACTCTCGCGCTTATGGCTCGAAGGCTTTCGCGATAGAGCGAACTCGTAAGAGTCGATTCGGTTATCGCGAATGCAGGAAGGATCGAGATGCCCGATTCGTAGGTCATGGAAAGAACGAGGAACAGTCGCGCGACGGCGTACGTGCGATATGCATTTCCGACAATCGGAATTCGAAGCATTATCGCTTCGATTCGACGCCGCACGGCTTCACGTCGTATCAGGACGCTCGAAGAAATCACGAGTGCGCCGCAGGCGAGTGCGATGCCAATCCAGTCATGCTCGAGGATATGCTCGATCCCAATCAATAAGCGCGTGGGCCAGGGTAAGGAGATGTGGAATCCTTCAAGCACCGGCAGCATCTTGGGAAATACATACAATATAAGGAAGCCGCCGAGGCCCGCTGTCGCGAGCAGAACGACGGCAGGGTAGATGCAGATACTTATGATCCGCTCTGAGAGCGCACTGCGTTGAGCGAGCGTTTCGGCAATCCGCTTGAGCGAGCTTGCGAGGTTGCCGCTCGATTCGCCAGCAGCGATAAGTCCGATCGTGAAGGCATCGAAGGTGCGGGGTGTTGCGGCAAGCCCTTCGGAAAGCGGATGTCCGCGCTGAAGCGAATCCTCGCATGCTACGAGGACAGCTCGGGTGGATGCGCGTTTTGCACTTTGTCGCAAGGATGCGATCGCGCCGAGTATGGGCATACCCGCGCTCAGATAGAGGGATAATCGCTCGAACAATAGTATCTTGTCTCGCGTATTCATGCGGGCGAGCTTCATAAATATCTCTGAACATCTGGCGGATAAAGAAGGTTACGTTCGAGTTTCGCCTGGCAATCATGGGCGAGCGGCCAATACGATGCGTTATCTGCACATGCGAGCAGTGCATCCTTGCTTCCGGAGCGTGCGATAACCTCGCGCATCGCCGCATTCAAACGAAGCAGCTCGAAGATGCCGATGCGTGCACGTTCGTCTTTCGTGCGGACGAGTCGCTGCGAAAGCACGAGCTCGACGGTCGATGCGACGAGATACGGTTCGACGCCCATCGTGATGAGCCGGAGCAGGGCAGCGGGCGCATCATTCGCATGGAACGTGGCGAGCACGAGGTGACCGGTGAGTGCAGCATGGATGGCAAGTTCGGCAGTCTCGCGGTCGCGAATCTCGCCGACCATGATAACGTCTGGATCTTGGCGCATGACGCTTCGGAGCGCATGCGCGAACGAGAAGCCTGCAGCGGGATGTACGCTGATCTGCGCTACCCCCGGCATCTCATACTCGACCGGGTCCTCGATCGTCATGATCGAGATGTCGCGCGTGTTCAGCAGTCGGAGCAGGGCATAGAGCGTGCTCGTCTTGCCGGAGCCGGTCGGGCCGGTCACGAGCACGAGGCCCGTCTGCCGCCCAAGCACCGCTTCGATCACTGCCCGATACTCACGGCGAAGCCCGAGGCCCTTCAGGGTTTCCAGTTCCGCATGCAGACGGAGCAAGCGCAGCACCGCCTGCTCGCCATGGTGCGTCGGCGTGAGTGAAACGCGCACATCGACCCGTGCGCCATCGGGCAGCTCGAACGAAAATCGACCATCTTGCGGCATCAAGTGTTCATCTATCCGTAGCTGCGCGAGTATCTTGATGCGCGCAAGCAGCTCAGGATGCAGCTGCATAGGCAGTCGGGACACGTCGCGGAGTGCGCCATGCACGCGAAGCCGCACGAGTAGGTCTGGATTCCCGGGGCAGAGGTGAATATCCGAAGCACTGGCCGCGCAGGCGTCGTTTAGTACTGTTTCGAAGAGCTCGATAACCGACGGGAAGTCCATAAATCGAGCATAAGATTTCCGCAATCAAATCTTCCTGGAGAGGAAATGAGATATTTCTGAGTTTTTGACAAGCTACGTAAATATAGTGAAATAATGCCAAATCTGCGCCTCTGGCTTCTGGCCGCCTGTCCGCAAAATTACCCAATAAATAGGCCATATTTTCTGCCCTGGCACCTCCAAAATGCCTCTTAAACGCTTGACAAATTGCCTCGGCGGGTATAGGCTTGTAATTAAGAGTGAATCAGAAATCCCGAAGTACACGCCGATAACGCCTGTACTTTTGCTTTTTTGCTTCGCTCACTTATGCACAAAAAAATAGCCTTAATTGGCTTACTCATTTTGTCCAATAGTGTCTTAGCGCCTCTTACGGCCAATGCACAGGTGATCTCTACGAGTACGGTAACCACGAACTCGATCGGAATCCTGGGCATGACGACCACCCCGGTTAGTACAATTCAGGCCCCCGCAGCGACTACCGCCATGTCGGTAACGCTCACCTCGTATAATGCGGTGCCTGGCCAGACTGATGGTTCTCCGTTTTATACGGCCATCGGTGTGTACTCTAATCCCGAAGTGATTGCTGCTCGCTCAAGCGACCTCTCATCGAAACTTCCGTACGGCACGATCATTGCTGTCGACGGTCCTGATTCGACGGGTGGCGCTTCGTGTGGCTACTCCAGCGTCCAGCACCTTATCGGTTACCGCGTGATTGGTGACGCGATGAATGCTCGCATGCACAACAAGGTGGACATCCTTCTCGACCCGACCGATAAGGTCACGCTCGGAAGCCGTTTACTTAACCCAAGTATCGCCCTCGGCGCATGTGTGGGAGTGAACATTCACGTGGTCGGATTCGTCGACCCTCAGCACATGCCGAAGACGCAGGCAGACCTCGCGAAGCTCGTGGAGGGAAGCCAGCATCTCCCGATGGCGAAGTTCTAATAACAAAATAGAAAACCTCCCTGATCTCCAAAAATTACGAGATCAGGGAGGTTTTCTATTTTGTTTTCCGATATACTAGGCAAATGTTGAGCAAGATTCCAAAAAGCGCAGTGGCGCTTATGGCAGCCGTTGTGGTCCTGAGCGGCGTGCTCTTTTTCTATCGGCTTGGCGCAGAGCCGTTCCAGGACTATGACGAAGCGACCTATGCAGAGGTAGTCCACGAGAGCTTCACGAATCATGACTTCCTTTCGTTGCATTTCTTGGGCGTGAATTATTTCCGAAAGCCGCCGCTTCTTTTCTGGCTGATGGGCGCGTCGCAAACGATCATGCCTGACGTGCAAACGGCGGACCGTATGCCGGCTGCTGCTGCGGGCTTTCTCGCAGTGATCGTGGTGATGATGATCGTATATGCGGTGACAGGGAATGGATACGCCGCGGCCTTTGGCGGCGGCATCCTCCTCGCCACGAGTGCGTTTCTTGAGCCTGCTCGGGAAGTTCGATTCGATACGCTTGCGTCTCTTTTAGACATGCTCGCGCTCTATGCATTCTTTAAAGCACGCACGCGCCGTGTCTGGCTCATATGGCTTGGTGCGTTCCTTGGGCTCGCCATTCTCGCAAAGGGTCCGCTCGTGCTCTATGCGATCGCTGCTATCGTCGCAGTTGCGCCGTACCTGCGTGAGTTCCGCATATTCCGGCATTCGTATGCGTGGGGCGGGCTCGCCGCATTGCTGCTCATCGTATTGCCGTGGCACATATACGAGACTGTAAAATTCGGTCTCGCGTTCTGGCACGAATACGTCGGTGTGCAGGTATTGGATCGCGTGGCAGGGCAGCTGTTCATCGTGAGCACGACGAACTCCGGATATTTCGCCTTCCTCGCGTGGTTCGCCGCACCGTGGTCTGAGCTCTTCCTCGCGAGCATTCTCTTCTACCCATTCCTCCGCCATCACATGACCCGTGAGCTTCGCGCCGGATATATCGCAGCACTTGCTGGGGCAGGCAGCGTACTTGCGATTTGTCTCATCACTCAAACGAAGGCCATCTCGTATCTCATACCACTGTATCCGTTCATGGCTGTCGCGCTCGCGATCATGAGCTTCGCACTCGTGCAGCACATGAAAAAGAACGAGCGCCTCGCGCTCTGTTGCCTGGGTGTCGCATTGCTCGCCATTGGTCTCGGGTATTCGATCTACAACGGATTCCATTTAAATCCAGACTACGGTCCAGAAGTGAGCCTTGCATATGAGGAGCAGGCGATCGGCAATTACCTCCGTGCCGCCCATGCTCCTACTTTTTACGTATACAACGTCACCACACTCGGCAGCGTCATGTACTACAATGGCATCGTGCAACCGCCGTGGCTCAGCGCATATTCGCATCCCGCTCCCGGCTCGTATGTGCTTTACAACACGCGCGATGCTCAGAAACTCACTGCGGAGTATCCGAGCGTTCAGTTCGTGCCGGTCGTGTCCGAATCAGTGCTCACGCTCGCTGAAGTTCGCTCGCGCTGATTCTCTCTTCGGTCGATATTTCGTTGCAGCATGATGTTGCGGAGGTACACGAAGAGCGAGAAGGACTGCGCCGTGATGAAGACGATGTCCTTGATGTGAATCGAATAGACGAGGATGATGAGTGATCCCCCGATGCTTAAGTACCAAAAGGCCATCGGCACGACGATCTGCTTCTTGCGCTCTGACGCGATCCACTGCACGGCGAAACGCATGAAGAAGACGAACTGCCCGAAGAATCCGAGGAAGACCCATGGGCTGTTGAATTGACCCAGAAGGGAAGAAAGATTGGCAATCATGTCCTCTTGTTATACCATCATTCAATCCATGACCACAAAGACGCCCGAAAAGAAGACAGAAAAAAAGAAAGGCAAGTTCGAACCGGGCGATTTCAAACTCATAGTCCGTCGCTCAGCACCAGGAGCGGGCATCGGACTCTTCGCAGGAGAAGATATCCCGAAAGGAGCATGCATCATCGAGTATGTGGGCCGCGTGATCTCCAAAGAAGAGGAGACGACGAGCCGCAGCAAGTATCTGTTCCAGGTCACGAAGACGAAGACGATCGATGGCAAGCCGCGCATCAACAAAGCGGGCTATATCAATCATTCGTGCCGCCCGAACTGCGAGGTAGAAATCCATAAGCAGCGCGTGTTCGTCCTTGCCAAGCGCGCGATCAAGTCAGGGGAGGAGCTCAACTATGATTATGGCAAAGAATATTTCGATGAACACATTAAGCCCATCGGCTGCCGCTGCGTGAAGCACGTTTTGACAAATGTATAGATAAAAGCTATAATATAATTCGGCAGAGTGCCCTTGCTTCGGATAGGCCGAGGTGAACAAAACAAATACAGGAGATCGTCATGTGCGCAGATCGCGTGAGTGACCGTAAAAATAACAGACCTCAACAGGCGACTGATCTTGATACGGGGGAGTTGCATCGTCTGACGCTCGCGCTTACAGGCGCCGGCTTCACGAAAGAAACTTTCTCTGCGGTAGCTGCTTCAAGGGAGAATAGGCTGGCCAAGCTGATATGCGCTGCTATCAAAGGCGCCAGAACTGATCAAGGCCGTATTGAAGAGAAGCCAATCGTTCCTATAAGCGGCATCTCTTCGGGGCTCATGCACGAATTCCTTCTTTCGGTACGTAAAGCGGGAATGACTCAGGAGGAGGTCTCGGAAATAATCCGTTCGCGGAATGTAGCCCTTCTGTGCTATGAGGCTATCAGCAACAAATTACCGGTTCATCCAGGTTTTGAAGAGGAGAAGAATCTCCGCTTCGAAGTCGTCGACAAATCTAATAGCAAGCGCTATCGGGTCCGGTTCTTTTTCGTCCAAGGCCATCATGCGGGTACAGTGTGCGTGAATTTTCTAGAAAAGACAGGACTGGAACTGTTCGGAACTCGGGCGTTCGATGTCCTCGCTGACTACCAGACGTTACTCCCTGAAGGACGAATCGCTTCATTTCCATCTCAGAACGAGTGGGTTCCTGTATTACTTCTTAAGAGGGGTGAGAACGGGAATATCATTACCTACCAGATCAGCCAGTTACACATAATTGGCGACTTGCATAAAGCCTATCTGATCGCATTCGAGCATCTGTCCTGAATCGTTTGAATTGATCTTTCTAAACCCTCGCGGCAACGCGAGGGTTTTTCTTTTAGAGCGAGATTGTGAGCTCGACGGGGTAGTGATCAGAGCCATGCAGTTCTCGTATAACATGTGCGTCGCGCGTCGCGAGGTCGTTCGAGACGAGGATATGGTCGAGCTGTGAGTGCGCAATTGGGTGAGTCACTGTCCCTGCGAGCGGATTCGTAAGGTCGGCTGAGCTGAATGATTCTTGGATATGGGTGCGTTCGTTCGACCACGGCAGTGCGTCCCATATTCGCCCGCCCTGCAACCAGTTGATGAGCTTCACGCGCCATGAATCGAGGATATTGAAATCGCCACAGACGATCGTCTTCTTGTCGGGGTTTAGATGGGATGCGAGTGTCGCGAACTCGCGTGAACGGATTGCGGGAGTGAAAAGCGAGAGATGCGCGGACCAGACCTCCACAGTGTCTTCGCCCAGCTGTATTTCGGCTTTAAGAAATTCGGAATCGCGACCAGGACCTCCGCGCCACATGCCCACTATGTATCGCGCGAAATAATACAGATGTGTCTGCCATGGAGTCGTGCTTGGCAGGGGAGGATGCAGATATTTCTCATGCGAGAGTATCGGATGCTTGCTGAGGATAACTACGTACATCGTTGCTTCGCCGCGAGACGGTCGCCACGCGTCGAGTTGCCAGGTCCGATCGATGGCGCTCAGCATGTGATAGGGAAGTGATTCGAGTCGTTTCAGAAGAGTTTCCGAAACTTCCTGCATGCAGAGCACATCTGCGTCTAGTTTCTCGATGAATGCCACTGCTTCATCGATCTTTTCATTAAATACATATACGTTCCAAGACGCGATTCTGAGTTCGCTTGGCTCAGTCATAAATATAGCCTCACGATAGCACAAAAAGAAAAGGTCCCGCCACAAGTGCGGGACCTGAAAGATCAAATGGTATCAGAGAAGTAAAGGGGATTGTTCCTTAAGGAAAATCGTATATCCCTTCACGATTCCAGCAATGTCGCGCTTGACGGGTGCGCTTGCGTAAACCACTAAGGGTTTTTTGTAATGCAGGCAGGCCTCGGGCACATAAAGGAAGAGCGCGGTATGGCTATCGGTGCTTGGTCGCATGAGGTATTCCTCAGGAGACGGATCAAAGGCCGGCCGGTCTACGTACGTCCAATCCATCATGGGCTTCCACGATAAGAACAGAGTATCAGAGCATTCTTCTTTTAGTTCGTGAAGGGTAAACTTATATAGGATCTCGATGTACCGATCACCTAGTATAATCTCCACATTTTTGTTATGTACTTCAACCGTCAGTCTAGGCGGTAGCCGTTGAATCATGAGGTTCCTCCATACGTCTTTTACGCGAACCGAACATGATTGTAACACATAAATTATAGAAAAGCAATAGCTCAGCAGTACGGCGACTAGCCTATAAAAAGAGCCCTGCCCTGCATTTCCCGAACGGAAATGCAGGGCAGGGCCTCATCCGGTGAACCTATTTTAGCGTACGGCAGAGACACTATTCGTTCTCGCTCCGACGACCGCCTCCATGGCTTGCTTCGCCGCCTTTGCGTCCTGCTTCACGAGCTTCCTCAGACGTGAACTCATGTGCAGTACCTTTCTGGTGCGCTGCCTTGCCGCCCTTGCTAGCGATCTCGCGCTGTTCTTCCGGGTCCATCGAAGCGAAACCGCGCTTGCTGGTGTCACCCTTGCTGTTACCTCCTTGTGAATTGTTGTTTGGCATATATAGATGCAGTTACAGTTGGTAATGTCGCGCGAACTGACATACTATATGCAACCCAACCTTAAGAACTGGTTAAACTGCCGTGTGAATACCGTCAGCTAAGCCGTACGCAACAAGATCCGATGGGGTAAGAACCGTGTGTGTTTCCATAAGCTCAAGCACGTCATCCGTAGAAAGATGGCCATGAGAATTCTCTGCGACGATCGACGCATACTGTGCGTCTTTTAATTCATCCTCGGCGAGCATAGCTGCCATTTCAGTGGCAGTGTATCGCTTATCCGCTGAGAACATGCGTCCTGCCGGATGGAACAGAAGGGTAGTGTGAGGTGTTACGAATCGAGTCTTGCCGCTGAGAAAGATGATGATGCCGGAAGAATCGACGTCGCCACTCCCGATCGTAACGAGCTTCGGCTTAAGGATAGTACGGATGGTGTCATAAAAGCTCATGGCAGTGCCGCTCGGCCCGCCCGCGGACGTAACGAGCATGGTAAGCGTTTCGCCGGGAGTTATGCGCATGTGATCCTTGATCGCACCGAGCACATTTTCATTCGTGGCGTATGTTACGCCGCCCAGGTATTCGATGAGGAATTGCGGGTCGATCGTAGTGCTGCTGGGCTCGAAGAGTTGCTCCAAGACAGCGCTCGCTTGTGGCGAGCGCTTCTTGCGGGTCTTCGTAGAAGAATGAAGCATGTATTAAGTATAGACATGCTTCACTGGACTTCAAGCTGAACTATTGCATTATTCTGCTGCAGCGTCGTTTACGCTCGGGCTGAGCATGCCACCCTCAGCAACCTTCGAGAGTTTCTTATCCGCAGCTTCTTCTTCGCCGAGTGTATCCTTCAAGAGTTTTGCGTCTTCATCGAAATTGAGCGATTTTGCCCACTCCACAGCGGTGCCGTATTTCGCCATCTCCAGATGCTCCACGGCTTGCGAGGATGCGATGATTGCTGCGTCCTTCACGTTCGGATCGCTGATCGTGCCGAGCTCTGTCTCCGATTCTGCGAGCATGGTCTGGAACGCACGATCTAGTTCGGGAGCGGGGCTTTCACCTTGTGCCGTCAGAATCTGATGCAATCGGGCGCGTTGGTTACGTGTCTCTTCGAGATGGTCCGTAAGGCCTTTCTTAAGCATGCCATTTGTCGCGCTCTCGATCAGGCTCGGAAGCGCAGCGATAATCTGCTCTTCGATGCTGAGCAGTTTCTTAAGTTTAGTCAGGTACAGTGTCCGTAGGTCATTCATGGTGATGATGCATTACATGAGTAATGCCGTACTCTACAGCATCTCGTATTAAGACTCCCTGAAGCCCTCAGTTGCTCGAGTCGCGAATCTCGCGTAGGGTAACGGCAGAGTGCGTAGAACTCTGAACCCTAACCTCGAAAGGCATCATATGTCTGAATCAGATTACTCCGAGCTGCAAGCAATGTTGCGGAAAAAATGGATCGGCGTGTACCAAGACATGGGAGCGCTATGGATCCATGATGACGATCCTTCTCATCCTCATGCTGAGCTCGCTTCACTCAAGCATTCCCGCGGTTACTTCAATAGTAAAAAGGTCGTCGTAGACAAACAAGCGCTTAAAGAGGCCGCCTGGGACCTCATCCATCTATTTTCTACGATGGGAGGCGATCTGGAATTGATCGATCGCGTGGTCGGACCTGCAACGGGTGCGACGGATCTTGCCGAGTTCCTTGCCGGCACAATTTCACGGGTGCGTACCAGCCGTCGGCATTGCGAATGGGCTTCGCCTGTAAAGGTCAAGGAAGCGGACATCGTCGTCGGCATGGAGTTCAACGATCCTACCAATACGGTGCGGCCTGGCGAGCGGGTGCTCTTCTGCGAAGATGTCATCACGACGGGTGGAAGCGTCGGATTCGCCACCGAGGCGTGTCGGGAACTTGGAGCTGAGCTCTTGCCGTTCTGCCTGGTGCTGGTGAATCGCTCCGGCCTGAAGGAGATCGATGGAAAGCGGATCATCGCGCTCATCGATCATCCTATGGACATATGGGATCCCGAGGATTGCCCTTTATGTAAGGGTGGTTCTGTGGCTCTCAAGCCTAAAATTCCCGAAGGGAATTGGGAGCTGCTGACGAAGCCTCAATAGTTTCGAAGCAATAAAATACAAAGCCCGTCGAGTTTTTGGCGGGCTTTTCTTTAAATGACTTTCTTTTCGCGCTTAGGAGTTGCGGGCGTGCCTTTGCCGGTTTCGCAGAGGAGTACGAGGCTTTCGATGGACTTCTTCCATTCGGGTGCGAAGGTCGCCTCGATGTCCGGGCGGCTTTCGTATTCAAGTATGAGCTTGGTGGAGTAGCCGTCAGCTTCGAGAAAGCGGAGGGAAAGATCGGTCGGCGTCCATGGCGTTTCCGAAAGGAACGTGGAGGAGATGATAGTCCAGATGATCCACTTGTTGAGCTTCAGCTGCGTCACGCGCATGGTCCAGCCGCGGCCGTCGCCGAAGCCGAGCGTTAGTTCGCCGTCCTTGTCTGGGCTTCCTTGGATATCTGAGGTCCACCAACTGCGCAAGCCGCCGAGCGTGGAGGCTGCTTCGTATGCTTGCGAGACGGGAACGTTGATTGTGAAAGTGTGTTGTGTTGTCATACGTATTGAAATGAAGAAAGCGCCGCGAGGGCGCTTTCTTACGGAGATTAGATCTTTGTGACCTTGACTGCGTTCAAGCCTTTTGGGCCTTCTGCGACGTCAAAGGTAACCTTGTCACCTTCGCGAAGTTCATCGAACTGGACGTTCGTGAGCTCGTTCGTGTGAAAGAAAAGATCCTTTTCCTGTCCCTCTCGCTTGATAAAGCCGAAGCCTTTTTCATTGAGAGCGACAATAGTTCCATTATCCATACAATTGGGGGCGATGCACCTGATAAATATCAAGTGCAGGAGCTGGAGTTCGATGCGATCTCATTGCCAGCACTGCGAATGACTCACTAATGATACTATGCACAAAATATGTTGTCAAGAGAAAACCCTCGAATATTCGAGGGTTTTCTCTTGAGGCGGCCTATTTGCCTGCTCCCATCCGCTTCTTTCCGGTCGACTTCGCTGCGAGCATGACAGCCTTGGCTGCGAGGCGCTTCGCGGTCTTCTGAGGCGATTTGCGGATCTTTTTCGGACTTACTCCATGTGCGTTTGCTCCCATGATGATTTATGAATTAGGTGTAGATACACTATACTACATATCATATGAAACGTCGAAAATTTAAGCTTTCACATTCGCTTCTCGGAACTGCTGCTTTGATAGTGGCGGAAAGCCTGCTGATATTCACCCATACGCCTGTGGCGGTCGCCGAAGGGGTGATCCTTGCAGCGTCCATTGCAGGAATTATTGTAACGATCTTTGTCGCGACAGAGGCTGTGGAGGAAGTGAAGGGAAGCATGAACATGTTCATGATACTTTCGCTTGTGATTCTGGAGTTCTTGGTGTTCTTTGCGTTTCAATACTGGTTCCTGTGTTTGGCTCAGCCAGCAAGCTTCCCCGATCTCTCGCTTGACCCGATAAGTCTCATGCTCACAAGTGTCCTGGTGTTCGTGTTCAATCCGATCAACCTACCTGCAACGATCGCTGGTCGCGGACTGCTCCTTATCGAGATTATCGGCTCGCTCGGGCTCGTGATGTTCGTGCTGCAGAATGTGAGCCAGTTCCGCCGCAAATCACTCGATACTGAATAAAGAAAACGCGCAGTCCGAAGGACTGCGCGTTTTCAGGCGATCGGATTTAGGAGAGAACGATCGTACGGGAAGGTACTTCAATAGGACCGCGATAAAGCACGTGTGGCGCGTCCTCAAAGAGGTAGGGTTTGTGTCCGGCTTCCTTCGCTTGTCGGTATCTGACCGAGGTTTGCCTTGTTACCAGATCGTATTGCTTAAGAGTCTCAGGCTTATATGCCACATAAGTAGCTAGGTCATTCGGATCTCCAACTCCCAGCCAGATCGCTGCCTTATCAGGGGCGAGCTTTGTAGCGTCGATCTCATAGAACGCGGCATCGAGCTCGAGGCCTATTTCCTGAAATGCCTTGGCAATGCGTGCCGGATGACACGGCGTTAAGAACAATACGTCACCCCAGAAGCAATCAAGTGCTGCGATACGTTGGGTCAGCAGATGCTCACGACCAACATATCTCCGTTTCGCGGCTTCATATTCGGCGGGATACGTCTTTTGAAGTAGATTGAGAGGATACAAGGTGTCGCCCCTCAGGTTGTCCGGCACCATATGGTACAGGTAGATTCCGTGCGTCTCCATGCGGTTCCTTTCATGGTGAAGAGCAAAAACAGGCCCGATTCAGAATACAACACCGTATCTATAGTGTCACGGACTAGTTGGAATACGCACGGATGTATTGGATCTGCATGTCGTTAGTTGATGGGGTCTTATCCGTCGGCCAACCAGCACCGATTCCAAGGTCTGCGAGCATATAGTATGGCTGGTGCATGATTGTAGGTGTCGAGGTCTGAGCTGTCTGGACTCCATCGTAGTAGAAGGTGATCGTATCAGGAGTCCACTTCATACCGTACGTGTGATAGTTCCCATCGCTGGGGACCGATGAGACCGGGACGTGGTTCTCCGATGGGGTAGTTCCATTGCTCCAATCATGGAGTGTGGAGACGATATAATTCCGGAAGCCCGGGTTTGCGATGTATTCGACGATATCAGCCTCTCCTGCAGGCGCATTACTGCTTTTGGCGGCAGTATTCAAAAGCCAGAAAGCTGGCCAGGTGTCAGTGCCGGCAGGAAGTTTGGCCTTCATCTCGAAGTAGCCGTACTTTTGCGAGAATCCTTTGCCCGAATTGTCGACAGACGTAATAACACCTGATGTCCAGGTGTTATTAGTTTTCTGTAATCGTATATTCAGTCCTCCGCCGGGGAGAATCGAATACGGATTCTGCGGACTTGAGAGGCCGACCATCGCCGTGCCAGAACCATCGGTGGTCATCATGCAACACTGCTCGTTGTGCGTGTACCAATTCGATCCGTCGTAAGTCGTGGAATCGGAGATGTCGAGCTTATTAAACTCATCATCGAATGTGAGCTTATAGCCGGTCAAGTCGAGATTCTTAGACGATGACGCTGAGGCGATCGTCGATGATGATGACGATGTTGTATTCACCGATGTGGTCGTTGTGAGCGGCACGATCGCCTTAATCGCGTTCAGCCATGTTGCTGCCATGAGGCGGTAGCCATCGCTGTTCGGATGCACGTAATCGTAGAGGTCATTGCTTGGCACGACCGGATACATGTCGACGTAGGTGATCGCATAACCCTGAGCCTTCAGCTTCGCTACGACGCCCGGGATGCCAGCGTTGTACTCCGCAATCTTATTCGTGTTGCAGCACTGGGTGCTTCCCACGAGTGAAGAGACGATGATATGAACGCTTGGCTTCTGCGCGTGCACGTCTTCGATGATCTGCTGGAGATTATCGAGATCCGTCTGGGTCGAGTCGTAGGTGTAATAGATCGAATTGAATCCGCCGAGAATCAGTACGACGTCCGGATTATTTGTCGTGACGATGCCGGTCTTTACGCGAGCATCGATCTGAGCAAGGGTGTTGCCGCCGACTCCGTCACAATTTTGCTGGTTTGCAGGCAAGAGACTTGAGGTGCCGCACGAGATGGTACCGACCATCTGGGGAGCATAGCCCGCTGAAAGCAGTGCCTGATAGAGGGGGCCGCGATATCCTCCGACATCAGCTCCACCATATCCTTGTGTCATCGAGTCGCCGAGTGTCATGAGACGGAAGTTTTTTGGGACTACAGTCGTTACGCTCTGCGATGAATCAGTGGAGCTCGATGGGGTAGTTACTGGCGTCGTCGGTGTTGAAGGGGTCGTCACCGGCTTCTGAATCGTGGTTGCTGTGAGATAAGATTCGGCGCTCCAGCCACTCAGTCCGTTGTCATAGTCGATCTTCCACCACTTATAGCTACCTGATTGTACTGGTCCGGTAGTAACGGTTCCGGTTGCGTTCTTTAGCGCTTTGCCACGAATTGCGCTCTGCGCGGATGCGCCGTCTCGCACATTTACTGAATCAGTAGTCATCACGCGATCGCCAGACTTGAATGTCGGCGTCGTTGGCTGCGTGACTGGAGTCTCACTCGAGGAAGGTTGGGTCACGGGTGCAGGAACGGTGACAGGAGTAACAGGAGCAGGTTTCTGAATCGTAGTTGCGGCCAGATAAGACTCAACGCTCCATCCCGCAGCGCCGTCATCATAGGCGATATTCCACCAGGTATACGAATTGGATTGAGAAGGACCATCAGTAACAGTGCCGGTCTTTCCGCGTGCTTCTTTTGCGAGAATCTGTCCAACAGTTGAGACAGCTGCACGCACGTTCACCGAGTCAGTTGTCATCACGCGATCGCCAGACTTGAATGTCGGCGTCGTTGCGGCGGGAGTTGAAGCGACGGGAGTTGTGGAAGGAGTTGTCACTGATCCGTTTCGACTCAACAGAAACCAATCAGCATTTGCGTCACACGATCCAGCCGTAACATTTGAAAATGTTGAAGGGACTGTGAGGCAATTTCCCGAAGCAGTATTCTTGATCTGATATGAACCATCCGATTGTTTAGTGAGCGAATACAGTTGCGTGCCTGCGCCGGTGCAATTCTCTTGAAGTACTCCATTGCTGGTTATGCTTACGCAGAGTCCGCCTGTCTTCTCCTTAAGTTCGAATTGGCCGGAACCCATGTCTGTGAGTACGAACTGCTGGAACGGATTCGTACCATCGCCGAAGTAATCCACCACTGGATAATCCGTATGCGATGCTCCATAGGCAAGCGCCATATATTGCTGGAACGGTACGGATTTAAGGGCATATTGTCCTGGAGCTATGCTGCTTGAGCTCGGAGCCACATCCGTGCTTGTCGGAGTCGGAGTACCTGAAGAAGAAACAGATACTGAGCTTGAAGTCGTATTCGATGCTGATAGGTTTAAGCTCGCGCTGCCGTTCTCTGGAACGAACGTCCATGAGGCGTTTGAACTACAATCACCTGTTACGACGCTTGCGAACGTCGAAGGGACTACTACGCACTTGTTTCCATTGCCGATCTGATATGAACCGTCCGACTGCTTGTTCAAGATAAAGAGCTGATTGTTGCTCCCGGTGCAATTCTCTTGCACGATGCCAGCTGTAGTTGCGGTAAGGCAGAGGCCGTTCGGCTTGTCGCGCAATTCATACTGGGTGCTTCCCATTCGCACAACAGAAAATTGTTGGAACGGATTCGTCCCATCGCCGAAGTAATCAACGACCTGGTTGTCGACACGCGACACGCCGTATTGCAGCGCCATGTATTGCTGCGCTGATACTGATTTGATGGCGTATTGGCCGAGCGTGGCTCCCGTCTCAGCTTGCGAGAGCGAAGGGAAAATTAAGAGCGCACTGCTTGCAAACAGCGCGATGAGAAGCGGCGCTGTTCCGAAATAAGACAATCTGCTGGGCATAAAAGGGAATGGTTGTGACTAATCATGAGATCGTGAAGACCTTATGAATAATTCTAGCCGAATTTCAAACATGAAGACGAGGTGCGTGTGGGTAAACTGCTTGACTGCCGAGTCCGGAGGAGTAGAGTATTGAAAGTCCCAGCTCTTTGGAGAGCTACGGTGCTAATAGCTTAATCAAGGGTGCACGTTAGATGATCTGGTGTTCTTTGCTGATGGGAAGTGTCTGTATCCTATACAATGAAGTCTCGCAGGTTGCATCGTGCTGGGCATTTAGCGCATCGCGCATTATATTGCCACCGTGGTAGCTAATGAGAGCTGGGACCGCTCTTTCTTTTTACGTCATCGTAACGCAAAAGACGACTCTTATGAGCCGTCTTTTTCATTTCCTCTATATTTTAAAAACTAATTCGGAAGCTCGTGGAACGGAAGTTCGTTCGCGAAATCAGCTTTGCCGATCTGTACGCCATTCTTGCGAATGATGCCGTATGCAGTCGTGACATGGAACATGAAGTTGGGGAGCGCATAGAATCGAGCGTAATCCTTGCCGAGCATATATTTTCCAGGATAGTAGTGAAGAATGATCTGACGTTCTTCCGCGCCTACGAAATCAGCTTGGCTGACGCTCTGGATGAATTCTATGGTCTTATCGAGTCGTGACTGAAGTTCGGCAAATGTCGCTTCAGTATCTTCCATCTTCGGATTTTCCTTGCCGCTGAGACGTGCGACGGTGCCCTTGGAATGGTCGCTCGAGAGCTGTACCTGCTTCTTGAGCGGGAACATATCAGCGATAAGGGCATCGTTGAGGAGTGTCGCTTCGTCCAGGCCGGCTTCTTTTGCATGCGCCTCTGCTTTGGTGAGCACGTTCTTGAGGCCGTTAAGCTGATTGATAAACACGGGCACGGTGAAGTCGTAAAGGTTTTCCATATCCTCGGAGGATAGCATGGCAGTATTTTTGACTGGTGGGGATAGCAAAACCCCCTCCGCAAGCGAAGGGGGTTTTAAGATAGGAACAAAAAAGAAAAAGGTACGAGGTTAGTCGGCCAGAGCGAGCTCGGACCGGGGATTGAGCGAGTGCATGATATATGACACGCGCGTATAGTACTGATCCCGCGAAGGATCGGATACTTTGCGAGCCCCGGAGGGTCCGCGGTTGTATGCGACGATCGTTCTCTCGAACGAATAATGGTACCTGTCAGACAGATACCGCACGTAGCGCGCTGCAAGCATGATGCTGCAGCTGGCGTGACGTTCGTCACAGGCGATGCCGAGGGCATCCTTCACTGAGTCGCGGGTCTGCATGAGACCGCCGGGTGCTTTGGCGTTACCAAGGCTTTCGGTCATCATGATGCCGATCAATACATCTTTCGAGATGCCGGCATCATGGGCGCTCTCTTCGAGCAGGAAGTCATATCGTTCCAGGGCTCTGGGGAGTTCAGTTCGCGCGCACGCGAACCATGTCGTTCTTTCTGGGTGTAGTGTTTGTTTGGCGAATGCAGGAGCTGCATGTGACACACACGCAGCAAGAGCAATTGAAATCGCAAAAACAAGGGCACGACGCAGAAAAAACCAGAACATGGGAGGTCTCCTTTTGTGGCCTAGAATATAGGCGTCTGATGATGAGGGCTTGCGGATCTCGTCTCCGCTACTAGCTCTTTATCATATAGTTGACTAGCTGTCAACTATTCATCACCGTGTGCCCGTCGCTATGCGGTTCCTTCAAACGCCTGCTGCAGTGCAGCGATATCGAACTTTTTCATCGCCAGGAATGCCTTTGTCACGCGCATGAGCTGTTCGGGAGTCCCGCTACTCATCATCTCGTCCATCGCAGAGGGTACGATCTGCCATGACACGCCATATTTATCCTTAAGCCATCCGCACTGTTCGGATGCAGGCTCTGCAGAAAGCTTCTCCCAGAGATGATCGATCTCTTCTTGATTCTCGCAATTCACGACGAGCGACAACGCTTCATTAAATGCGAAGTTGTGCGGGCCTGCGCCATCCATTGCCGTGAACCACTGATGCGCAAGCATGAAGTCTGAGAACATAACCTTGCCCTCGGCTTCGGGTCCTGAGCCGACAGGGTAGCGGGCAAGCGTGCCGCGTTTCGAATTATCAAAGAGTGAGATATAGAAATCCGCTGTTTCTTCGGCTTTTCCGAACGAGTCCTTTGTAAACATAAGAGAAGGAATGATTGATGGACGCGGTTCGCCCTCAGGATTCGTGAGGATGAGCTGCCACGACACGCCGAACTTATCCTGCACCCATCCGTATCTCTTGCTGAACGGATATGCATCGAGCGGCATGAGTGCAGTGCCTCCATCCATAAGCTTGCTCCAGATCTCGTCGAGCAGGACTCTCGCGTTCGGATCTCGCGACGGATCGAAGTTCACCATGAATGAGATGGATGGATTGAGCTTAAATATGGGACCGGCGCTTATGGCCTTGAAAGAATATCCCCAGAGATCGAATGCGAGGATGTCGCAATCTCCAGAGGGCGTGTCGCGGATGACGGAGTGGTGAGTTATGCGAGACTCAGGAAATATCGAGGTATAAAAGTCGGCAGCTTCTTTCGCTTCCTTGTCAAACCAGAGGTGCGGGATGATCTTTTGCATATATTTCTATCGTACCATTTCGCATACAAAAAGCCGCCTTGTGGAAGGGCGGCTCTGTTGTTTTCACTCGTAAGAATGTTTTCGGGAACCAAAGATCAGTATCTTGAATGCAACGCTTCAATATCAAAACCGGCGAAATCAGCTTCCAAGAATTTCATTGCGCCTCGGCGATCCAAAGCATTATAGGTTGCCGTGAGTGCTCGGGGTTCATGACTCGGAAGGGAGCTTACAGTGTATCCGCCGATGTCCCATTGTTCGGGCGGGTTGGGACGATGAATTAATGCCACCACTTGGACCCGAAGCGTCTCTTCTCGGTTGTTGAACGCACACACAATATCTACTGCGTGTTCAACTGCCTCCGGGGTATTGTATTTGGATAAGGATGCGAGGAGCTCCAACGTGCTCGGTCCCGCAGTAATGCGTCCGCGGGACGGCGATAAAAGTCGTGAGGGATTCACGGCGACTCTCCATATGATGATGTGCTGAATAATTGCGTCCGCTGCGATTATGCCATATGCGCAAGTATATTGTCACTTGTTGCGAGAAGTTCTACATCCCGCGGCTATCGTATGCCCAGTGTAGCAAAGCTTGGCGCTGGACCGGACGGCAGGTCATGTCGCCGGGTTTGCAGTTATACCGTATCTGGTATGCATGACGGCGGATCGCTTTCCATCGCTTGATCTGTCGCTCGTCATCCTCGCTGCGACGGCCCATGTAGTAGCGGCAATACCATTGGAACCATCCGCGCGGATCGTCTTTATGAATCCAGCCTTTCTTCTTCCACACTGAAAGCGGCTGGCTCGCGTTTACCTTAAAGAAGTTGATCTTCGGATCGTGCACGTACGAATCTTTCACCTGGAATTTGGCATGCGTGAACCAATCGGCCGGGAATTCCTTCGTGCAATCGCGCATATACACACCACCGAACACGCCAAGCGCGAGCATCTCTTTCGGTGTCAGATCCGGCTTGAATTCAGGATGGAAATTCTTGCCCGGCTCTTCGATAAGTTCGTACTTGTAATCGTGCTGCATTCGGTCGTTCACGGTAACAATTTTCTTTCTCATATCATGGAGACTATACTTGCTTCGAGCGGATGGGGGGCGTCCCTGCGCGCGGCATATGTTCGATTTTAGCATGTGAGAAAAGCTTACATTTTAATTGACATTAGTATTGATGTGTTCTAATTTAGTAGAGACAAGATCCATCAAAGGAGGAACGTCTTGGCATCAGTTCATTTAAAAGTCGTGGGAAAGGAAGTACCAGCGGTTCCTGTCCATACCATCGATTACGATTACGAAAAGTGGTTGGATGATTTGCGGGGCGCCGTATGGCATGCGCACAATAAGCGCAATAGGAACTTCGAGATCATCGCAGCCGAAGCCGGACTCTGCACAACTACTGTTGTGAAGTTTGCCTGGCGCGACACCAAACGTCCTGCTCTTCTGACGGCATTCAAGCTTGCGAGGGCAGTCGGCTTCCGGGTCGCGATCGTACACGCTGGAGCACAGCTCCAACAGGATGAACTCGCGACAGGAACCTACTCTGAACATATTCCGACCACAGATCGTCGCAAACCCTAATCCTTCCCGATGTGACACCAAAGGCCGAGAGAGTATGCTCTCTCGGCCTTTCTATTTACCCGGGATAGGTAGTTGCTGAACTTGGAATTTCCGCTAGAATGATAAACGTCCGGGTTACGTGCCCGGACCGCCCATTCCGCCTGCAAGAGGGCAGTGAAGGGCGGTGCAGATATTCCGCGGTAGCTCAGTGGTAGAGCGGCTCGCTGTTAACGAGTTGGTCGTAGGTTCGAATCCTACCCGCGGAGCCGAGTGAGCAATACAAAAGACCCCTTCCTAGGGGTCTTTTGTATTCGAGCGAGGCGACGGCGGGCAAGCTTTGCTTACCCACGGAGCATTGGAGAAAAGAGGAAAACGCTCCGGTTCCAAAAAGAGATCACATTCTTGAAATATCAATTTTTTCTCATTGGTGATATAGTCCGGCTAGAATAGGAGGTTCTCATGACAGTAGAACGAATCAATGTAACCAGTGGCTCGACCGATTGGCGAGCACACATCCTTAGTAACTTTCCTTGTATCCCTTTTAAGATTGGCAATGAATTCTGTGCGTCGGCAGAGGGATTCATTCAGGGAATAAAATTTCCTGAGGATGACGCCAGACGAAAAGAAGCATTCCTATCGTGGGGAAAACGAGCAAAAGAATATGGCACCTTCGCAGAACGAAAGCGGATTTGGTGGGATGGACGCTCGGATCCTTATGGAAGCGACCAGCATCGCATGCTCATAGCTATCGCGATTAACGCGAAGTTTGCCCAGAACGATATGGCCAGAAAAGCGTTACACGCGACAACAGGACTAGAGTTGTATCATGACGTCGGACCCGAGTCTCCTGATACATCCCTACCGGCGGAGTTATTTTGTCGGATTCTCATGGAGATCCGGGACAAATTACCACCGCTTCGGTAGTCATATTAACTGTATTTAAAAACCCGCTTTTCCATGAAGGACGGGTTTTTTCTTTACTTATTTCCTATCAGTATCGTTCGAACATCCTCTAGCCAGTGGAGCTTGACATAAATCATGATACGTGCTAATATAGATACGGAAGTTCCATCGCCAGAATCCTGGCTTTTCAAGAAAGGATACCATCATGAACCGCAGCATCTTCCTTCTGGCCAAGTTCGAGAACAAGATCGAGCTGGTGCAGGTCAGCAACGAAGACTCGCCCAAGATCGGGCAGCAATTCGATCGGATGCCGGGTCGGGACCGCCAGTCCTGGACCGTGATCAAGATCTTCGATCACGAGGAGCACGACCAGATCGTCGCCATCATTACTCTCATGGGCATCGCCGCCGCGAAGAAGCTCTTCGCGTCCGAGATCCCCGAGCGGTCGTTCATCTCCGACGACGACCCGATCCTCGAGAGGGTTGACCCGCGCATGGGCATCCCCGCCTGAAGTTCACAGCTCGGGCTGCTCAGACAACTCCCCGTCAGTCGCAAGGCTGACGGGTTTTTCTTTTTACATACACGTTCGAACATCCTCCAGCCAGCGGAGCACTTTACTTTTATATAATAGTGTTGTATATAATACTTGGATTCAACTCAGCTGCTGAGAAGCATATTTAGTGTATACCCCAGTAGAGCCAGGCAACCTTTCTCGACAGTCTTTTACTGACAATCCGCTTTGCCACTAAAAGACTGTCGAGATGACAGTTGCTTGTACAATTCCGTACGGCATTACCCGAGAGGGGTAATTGAAATGTTCAGTAAATTGGATTGGGTTCGTTTGCCGAAAGTAGACTTGGGCAACACTGGATCTACTGCGCTTGAGATTCTTCATATGTATCTCGAACACGTGCGGGGAGAACGAGTGTATTTCCGGAAATACCGTCTCTGGACTAAAGAAGAAATTCTACAACCTGGGCACAATCCCATTCCGGATAATATGGACTTGCGTCTGGTCAAAATCGAGACGACGCCGTTTGCGATGAGCGATGATCCAAACATGCCTCAAGGGCGCAACCGTGGCCCGGAATTGGTTGCCTATATTTGCTTTACACGTGGAGCTTGGGAAGAGACGTGGAATTTCGGAGGCGTTCGTATCGAGATTAAACGCTGGTGTGTGAACATCACAGAATCAACACACAATGCAGAAGAATTCCCCGATATCCTGGCTGTTGCGAAACGGCTGTTGGCCAAAGCTCCTTCTGACGTCGTGACGAGACTGAACCTGCATAACAATCCTGACGTTGATCGGGCATAGCCGCTACTTCGGCGAAACGAAAACCAAACCTTCGTTTCGACGGAGGGGCGGTTTTCTTTTTTACATACACGTTCGAACCTCCTCTAGCCAGTGGAGCATTCAAAAAGGGAAGAGTCTCTGAAAAAGTATTTTCTTTACGATAATGCGGCAGTAATAAGTTTTCGCCTGCTAAAAGTGTGAACGTATATACAACCTCGTGAACGGTCCGAAGTATCCGGAAGCGGGGCTGATGCCGGCAGTCTTCTGTAATTCTACAAGCGCCGCCTTGGTGAGCGTGCCGAAATATCCAGATGCTCCGGATGATGCGAGTGCTGCTGCGGCCGGACCTGTTGCGAGCCGAATAAGAAAGTCCTGGAGCGCGATGACTTTTTCACCGCTATCACCCTTCTTGAGATTCGATGGGAAGACAGGGGTCGATGTTGCGGCCGGAGTAGTGGTTGCAGCGGCCGTCGCAGGATGCGAGGTGGCAAGCTTGATGGTTGGCGACGGCGCCTGCGAAGCTCCTCCATTTAATCCCGTACTGGAATTGTTCTGTGGCGTCTGACCGTCGGCACACGCTTGGGTAGTGAATGTCTGCGTAGTGCTATTAGTCGTACCGAGAGTGTTTGTGGCAAATCCCCAGATCGAATAAGTTGTACCGCACGAGAGTCCGATGATAGGACCGCTGAGAGAGGTCTGTCCGCCGGCAGGGAATGAACGCGTAGTAGTCGCAACGCCGCTTGCTGCATAGGCGTAACCGATCGTGGATATGCCATTATCTTGCAGCGATGAAAGCTGAACGCTCGCAGACGTGCTGCTCTGCACGCTCACCTGAAGCGTTGGCGCCACGGGAGGAGAAAAGACTCCAGGCAGCGACCCGTACGTCTCGATACCAGTCCATATATCGCTGCTCACCACCGCCAGATGTTTGCCATCAGAAGAGAATGCGACGCCGTTCCACGCATCTTGACCGAGTTGTGCTTCCTCTGTCCAGTGAGCGCCACCATCCATTGACGTATAGAAGTGACCCAGTGCCGGCGGGGTAGGGTTTATATTTCCATACACGTTGCCTGCTCCGAGGCCAATCTCCTGCCCGTCTGGCGTAACGCCTACCACGTACCATCCGTTCAATCCAATATTTGTATTCTGTGTCCACGTCGCACCGGAATCGGTCGAAATCCATACCGTGCCGTTGGTAGTGGTAAAGGTAGAATCAGAATAGGAAACGGCGACGATGTGCGAGCCGTCCGAAGACATAGCGACATTGACCCAGTCCTGAGCTGGGATCGACGTCACATGCGTCCATGTAGCGCCCGTGGTTGTGGAGACGTAGAGGTCGCCACCCCATACAGCTCCAACGATGACGGACCCGTTTCCTGAAACCGCGACCGTCTCCCATGACCTGCTGCCGGACCCTGTCTCATCGGTCCATGTCGCGCCAGTAGTGGTAGAGACGTAGATGTCCCCGCTGTCAGGCGCTGCCGCCATAACGGTTCCGTTCGAGGAAGCTGCGGTAGCGATCCATGTCTTGGCTCCCGGACCTGTCTCATCAGTCCAAGTGGCGCCCGTGGTTGTGGAAACGTAGATGTCAGAGCCTTGTGCGGCATCTACCATGACCGCACCATTCGATGACATGCCCATCGTAGCCCATATACGCGATCCAGCTGATGTCTCGGGTGTCCACGTAGCTCCCGTAGTAGTGGAGACGTAGATGTAGCCGTTCAGGTCAGGAGCAGCGAGTATGGAGCCGTCAGAGGACGAAACGATATTGAGCCATGTACGAGCGCCAGCTGCAGTTTGCTTGGTCCATAGATAATTTCCGGAACCAATAAAAGCAAAAGCGTGCGGCGCGCTATAAACATAGGATATTAATAAGAGAATCACCAAAGTTCCTTTCCCGAGAATATTCTTGCGCATGCAGTAATCGTAGCACTCAGCTGCCCGACTAAGAGTAATTTACTCACAACGCTTGAGTATTTGAATCATGAAGAGATCTAAACATGATGCTATACTATAGCTCTCAGTATTATGAAAAAAGTCGCGTTGCCGGACACCAAATTGAATGGCAAACAGAAACTTATTATTGTTGCATTTGGGTCTTTTGTCGTGGGCGCCCTAGTCTCGGGTATGATCGTCTTTTTTGCACTAACCCCAGCTGCATTGTCAAAAGTTACAGCATTACGCGAGAGCAGTCTTTCAAAGACTAATTTGGGTTATAAGTTCATAGATCCGCTCATTGGAATTAAAGGTGTTGACGATGCGCAACAATACAGCAGTATGAAAGATGCTGTTCAGACGTATATAGACAGCCAAAAGAAGAACGGCCTTGTGAGAGCATCCGTCGATTTCCGAGATATTAATAGACCCGGCGGATTTGTCATCAATCCAAAAGAGCTGTATACACCGGCGAGCTTAAACAAAGTGCCGCTGATGATGACCTATTACAAAATATCAGAGTCCGATCCTGCCATCTTAACGAGATTGATTACCTATAAAGGAACGATGGACACCGACAGCGTTGAGGAGATCAAATCATCCATTCAGCTAGTTCCAGGCAAGCAATATACAGTCGAAGAATTAATCGAACATATGATTCGTTTTTCTGACAACAATGCCGTACAACTTCTGGCCCAAAACCTCACTGATACAAATAATATTGATGCATACGTTGCGACCTTCAACGATCTCGGCATTGATCCGAGCGTCGCAGTCCAATACAAAGATACTATTACTGTTTCTGATTACTCTATATTCCTTCGTGCTCTGTACAACGCGACGTATCTAAGTCGATCAGATTCAGAGCGGGCACTGCAGCTGCTTTCCGAAAGTGATTTTACCGAAGGGATAGACAGCGGTGTTCCGAATGGGGTGGTGGTGGCACAGAAGTTTGGAGAAGTCAGGCTGGTAGACAATAACAATACGACAGTGGGTAAAGAGATACACAACTGTGGAATTGTGTATTATCCAGCGCATCCCTACTTGTTATGTATCATGACTGAGGGGACTGGTGACGACATTAAGGGCCTTGAAACTAATATCGCGGAGATATCGCGCATCATTTATAAGCAGGTACAAACCCTCGATTCTTAATAGGGTAGTTGCACAGTACGCCCGGAGCATGTAAGCTCCGGGCGCTTTTATTTGTCGTTTTACGTACGAGTTCGAGTATCACTTCATATTCCATGAAGCTTTGACAAGTTATATAAAATAGTGTACTTTCCATTTAGGATTGTCCGCCCAATATCTGGGCATTCAAAAAGAGGGAAATATCATGCGCATGATTCTGTTAGCAGCTCTGGCTGTCGTTTCGTTGTCGTCCGTCGCTCAGGCGCAAAACGCACCGGTTACCCGGTTGCGCGATTGCATTAACAATACTGAGTCGGGCATTCCCGCACCCACTTCTAAGCATCCGAATCCGAAGTGGCTCTACTACTACGTCTTCATGAGAGCTCCTCTGAATCCCGGCATCGTTGGCAATCACACCTACGGATCGTCCTCGAGCTGGATAATCGCGGGGAACCTCAAGCAGGCATGCGATGCTGCCATGAGCGATTTCAGCAAGGATCCAGAGAACAAGGGCTGGGCGATCACGGGTGCTTCGATGCAGCTCATTCCTGACTCCGTCATCACGCAAGGTCTGGCGCATTAACCGCACTTCAAGAAAAGAACCGTCCCTTCGGCTGCGCAGGGGCGGTTTTCTTTTGTGTGTCAATTATTTGTATACTAGTTGCATGGCAACAAAGATCTCGGGCGGGGTCGCGCATCCATTGCCGACCGACGTGCGAAAAGCTCTCGTATCAGATGCGGCAGCGCTACGGGTGTGGGAGGACATCACGCCGCTCGCGCGGAACGAATGGATCTGCTGGACGATCTCCGTGAAGACCGCAGACACGCGGGCGGATCATGTGCGCCGAGTCGTCTCAGAACTCAAAGAGGGAATCCGCCGTCCGTGCTGTTGGGTCGGGTGTACGCACCGGACGGATAAGAAGCCGAGCCCGTCGCAGAAATTCGTGCTGAGCCGACGTACGATGAAATAGGAAGCGCGACCTGATATACTAGACCGATTACCGATCACATCATGTCTGAACACCACACGCACGAAGACCACGACCATGAGCATCATCATGACGAGCATGGACATGAGCACGACCATGAGCATGAAGCGCACGGTCACACCCACGGGCTTCTCGACGAAAGCATCACGCGTTCGCGAGAGGGAGTGACAGTCGTGAGTTGGAGCCTCGCCGTCCTCATCGTCGCGTCAGCGCTGCAGGCATACGTTTTCTTCAGCACGAACTCGCTTTCGCTCCTGGCCGACCTCATCCACAACTTCGGCGATGCGTTGACGGCGATTCCGCTCGGTGCTGCATTCCTGCTTCGCAGCCGAAAGGCAGAACGGGCATCTGGATATTTCGTGACGGCCATCATCCTCCTGAGCGCAATTCTCGTGGGAGTTGAAGCGCTGGCTCGCCTTTTGCATCCGCAGCCAGTCACGAACCTTGTCGGGTTGACCATTGCGGGACTCATCGGATTCGCGGGAAATGAGATTGCAGCGATCATTCGCTTGCGGGGCGGGAGGCATCTCGGGAGTCCTGCACTCACTGCCGATGGCATGCACGCCCGCGCGGATGGGCTCGTGAGCCTATCGGTAATCGCGAGTGCGGCATTCGTCGCGTGGGGATTTCCGATCGCCGATCCGCTCATCGGCCTCGGCATGACGCTCGTGATTCTTCGCACCTCATGGCAATCCTTCAACGCGATACGCGCGAGCAGCTAAGCGTTATTGTGTACGGAACCTCCGATTCTCATTGTCCTGCCGTTCCTGATATAGTGATGGCATGGCTACGATAAATCCCTGGATCAACTTTAACGGCAACGCCGAAGAAGCATTTACATTTTATAAGTCAGTGTTCGGTGGCGAGTTTACGAAGATAATCCGTTTCAAAGACCTCGCAGGTTCTGGAGTTCACGTCTCAGAGGCGGAAGGCAAGAAAATCATGCTTATCGAATTGCCAATCGGCACGAATAACGTCCTGATGGCGAACGATGTGCCGTCGTTCATGGGCACGGTGAGCGAGAACGAGAATCGCAGCAAGATCGCTGTCACCGCGGAGAGCAGGGAAGAGGCAGAGCGTATATTCAATGGCCTCTCGGCGGGAGGTTCTACCGAAATGCCGATGAGCGACAGTCCGTGGGGCACATACTTTGGCATGTTCCGCGACAAATACGGCATCGAGTGGACGGTCGAGTTTTCCGCTTCGTAAATTTGCCTATGACAGACATTACACGCTCAGGGCGCTGGCTCGCCCTCATTACTCTCTGCTTGGGAACGTTGATGATCGTGCTCGACACGACCATCGTGAACGTGGCATTGCCCTCGATTCGCACGAGTCTCGGCTTTTCGGAGTCATCCCTCGCATGGGTGGTGAATGCGTACGTGCTCACCTTCGGCGGCTTTTTGTTGCTCGGGGGAAGGTTGGGCGACCTGTACGGACATCGCCGGCTTTTCTTGATCGGGCTGGTGCTCTTCACGCTTGCGTCTGTCGTGTGCGGAATCTCGACGACGCAATTCTTGCTCATCGCTGCTCGAGCAGTCCAAGGATTCGGCGGGGCAATCGTCTCTGCTGTCTCGCTCTCACTCATGATGAATCTGTTCACGGAACCGGCTGAGCGCGCGAAAGCGATGGGGTACTTCGGATTTGTAGGTGCTGGTGGCGGAAGCATTGGCGTATTGCTCGGCGGCCTCCTCACGGGTTTTCTAAACTGGCATTGGATCTTCCTCGTGAATCTGCCGATCGGGATCGCTGTGTTCATTCTTGCACTCCGACTCTTGCCGTCCGCGCATATCCGACCAGAGACCGTGCATCTTGATATCTTCGGCGCAGTGACGATCACGTCGTCCCTCATGCTCGCGGTATATGCGATCGTGAACGGCAACGCTACAGGGTGGATGTCACTTCAGACACTCGGACTTTTGGCAGCTGCATTCGTATTGCTCGGAGCGTTTCTCGCGATCGAGATGCGCGTGCCGTCGCCGCTCATCCCCCTCGACCTTTTCAAGCTCCGCAATCTCGCAACTGCGAATGTGATTGGCATGCTCTGGGCTGCGGCGATGTTTGCATGGTTTTTCCTTTCTGCGCTGTATCTGCAGTTGGTCCTTGGGTATAGTCCGCTCCAGGTTGGATTCGCATTCCTTCCCGCAAACCTCGTCATGGCTGTGCTTTCGTTTAGCATCTCTGCGAAGCTCGTTACGCGATTCGGTATCAAGCGACCGCTCGCTGTCGGGCTGACGCTCGCGACGCTTGGCTTCTTGTTGCTCGCGCGAGCACCGGTAGACGCGCACTTCATACTCGATATTCTTCCAGCGATGATCCTCTTGGGTATTGGCGCGGGTATCGCGTTGAATCCGGTCTTGCTCGCTGCGATGAGCGATGTCGCTCCGCATGAGTCGGGCATAGCATCGGGTATCGTGAACACGTCATTCATGATGGGTGGCGCGCTTGGTCTTGCCATCCTCGCGAGTCTTGCTGCTTCTCGTACGATGCAAGCGGTCACTACAGGACACGATCATCTCGCCGCACTCGCGAATGGATACCATGCAGCCTTTCTCGTTGCCGCTTTATCTGCTGCAATTGCCGTACTGCTTGCTGCCACTGGTCTTCGGGAGCCCGAGTCCTTGGAAACAGCTCACTCCGGGAGTTTGTAGTTATTTGACAAATAGATATTTTCATCTATTATACACTTCAGCCAAACGGGAGGTTTCAATGTCTTCTAAGTACAAAGTTTCAGTTATCGAGCATGGTGGCGGTCGTTCTCTCTCGCGAATTGTCGAACGGGAATGGCGACCTCATCTGGGTGAGAACCTGCTCATCTATGGTGACTACTACCTCATCGATTGGGTCGGGTTCGATCCCTTCGATCCGGACAGTATTCCCGAGGTCGGAGTGCATACCGATGCGCTTGATATCGACCTTCTTAGTGAAAAAGAAGGGTGGACGCGCGAAGGGTTCTAACATGACCAGCAACTGAAGCCCTGGATTTCGATCCGGGGCTTTTCTTATAACTAATGTCTAGTTCCTCGCCTCAGTACCGGAAGTGTGCGAAAATGCCACGATGGAACAACCCCGTGGGACAAGTCGCACCGTATACGAACTTTTCCGCATCAGCCTCGTCATCCGAGCGCTTGGCGCGTTCGCTGAAGTGTTGGCTGGCATATTCATTGCACTTATTCCGAACGCATTCATTCTCCACCTTGCCCTTACTGTGAGCCAGTTAGATATCGATGGCAGTCTCGACGATTCGCTTGTGCAAGTATTCATCACAAGCCTGCACTGGCTTATCGCGAGCAATCAGCTCATCATCGGCGCGTATCTCGCATTCCGCGGACTCATCCAGCTCGTACTGGTCTGGGAACTCTTCCGGAACCGGCTGTGGGCGTATGTCGGCCTCATGATCGTGGTTGGCATCTTCATACTCACGCAATGTATCGATATTTATCGCACGCATGCGATTCCAACCATCCTCATTACGCTTTTCGATCTCGTAACGCTCTGGCTTACTTGGAACGAATACCAGAAAGTACGCAAAGCATAAGGCGAGGAGTATACTGTACCTATGCCATCCGTCCTGCGTATCGTATCGTGCTCGGACGAAGAGTTCGCTCGGCTTTCTGAGCTCCATGCGGGATATCTGGCACTCGAGCGGGTAGCGCTTGCGGGCGGCCCTGATGCTGAAGAAGCGCATCGCACATTGCTTGCAGCAGTGCCGCGTGGCACCGTGTACCATTTCCGTCCCAACGCGAAGGGGCAATATAACGCTTATCGCATACAAATGGTCACTCGCGAAAAAGCAGCCGATGGCGCTGAACGATATTTTGTTCACTACACGCCGCTCTATGATGAAGCCTCAGCAGCCCTGTACCGGCGACTGCTCGTGGGCAGTGCAGAAGGGGAGGAAGAAGGATGGCTTAAGCCCGTAAAAAAGCCCGGATATCAAGGTGAACGGTTCCTGAAGTCGTCTTCATGAATCCTTTAACTTGTATGTGTCATAGTGCAAATCGTGCATAATATTTGTTGCTTCGTATGGAGATATATTTTACGACATCACGAAAAAGCGACGCGCAAGAAGTAACGACGAAAGTCACCGCAATAGCAACGAAAAAGCTGAACAGCCTGAAGAAATATCTTGAACATCGGAAGAGCGTTGCGAAAGTATATGTGGAGTTGGGGAAGGTGAGCGAAGCTCATCAGCAGGGGAATGTCTGGCGAGTCCAGATCAACCTCGACTGTGACGGCAAGCGCTTCCACGCCACATCGACCGGTGAGAAGCCCGAAACGGCTCTCGGCGCGTCCATAAGTGAACTGGAAAACGAACTGAGAAAGTCCAAACAGTATCACCGCACCATGATGGTGAAAGGTGGTGCTGTGCTAAAGGACTTGGCCCGTGGATTTGAAGAACTCGCGAGCTAGCTGTTCGGGTTTTCCTTCTGGAATGACACGTTCAATCTCGAACGTGTCATTCGCATATGTGGCCTGTGTGATCTTCACTCGCATTGGTGCGCCATTTTTCTGTACAAAAAAGAATGTACCTGGCCAACCATCGTAGGCAAGGTATTTGAGATAGTTCTGGTATGCAGGCGCGGCGAGATCGAGTTCGCCATCCGCTTTGCTGATCTTTTTGGTATAGGTAGCAAGGGAGTGATCTTGCGGTACAGGCATGATCTCGCCGCTCAGGTATTTCGGCAATACATCGGCTGCGAGCTTACCGTTTTGGATGGCGAGGAGTTCGGTGAGGATCTCGCGGCTGATCGGCCAGTTCGCGATCGTGAGCGGCATCTGCGCGAGTATCGGGCCCTCATCCATCTTTTCGTCCATGAGCATGACCGATACACCGACCGGTTTCTCGTCTGCAAGAATCTGGCTCTCGATCGGCGATGCTCCGCGGAAGCGAGGAAGCAATGATGGGTGCAGATTCACGCAGCCGTGCGTCGGGAGGGAGAGCACGTCAGAGCGGAGGATCTTGCCGTATGCAGCGACCACGAATACGTCAAACTTTTTTGCGGTGAGCTCAGAAGGAATTTCCTTGAGCGAAGCCGGTTGGATATAGGGAATGTCGTGCGCGATGGCCCATTCTTTTACGGCTGGAGGCGTGAGGGTGAGGCCTCGGCCCGCTGGCTTGTCTGGTGCCGTTACGATGATCTCGGGCACAAGCCCTGCTGCTACGAACTGATCCAGCGCCTTCGCTGCGAAGCGTGGCGTGCCGAAGAAAACGAATGAGATAGGCGTAGCCATGGTATTTAAGCAGCGTCTTCCTCGACGAGCTCTACGGGAACTTCTTCGAGTTGGTTATTTTCCTTGCGACGCACTTCCACGATATTTTCTGCGTGGTCTATGAACAGGATGCCTTGGAGATGATCGGTCTCGTGCTGATATATCTGCGCGATGAGTCCGCCGCCGCCGCGTTCGAAGACGCGCCCTTCGACATCATAAGCACGGACCGTGGCGCGTTCATGGCGATACGTCGTGCCATACAGGCCGCGCACTGAGAGACAGCCTTCGTCCATCTCGAGACGTCGGCGAGAACTGTTCACGAACTGTGGATTTATGAAAACGCCGACTTCAGCCGGCCGCTCAATCGTGCGACCGTTCGCATCTTCTTCGGGTGGTTTGGTGCGATCGTATCGGACGATAAAGATGCGGAGCGAGATGCCCATCTGTGGAGCAGCAAGCGCCACGCCATCGAGTTCCTTATCAAGTGAAGCTTCCATCTGGGAGATGATGGTGCGGAGTTCGGGAGTTCCGAACATGGATGGCGGCACGGGCAATGCGACCTCGCGGAGGACGGGGTCACCGGATTGGACTATAGGAAGCGCTTCGATTTTAGACTGCTGTGCCATGCGAGGACTATATCACACCACGATATTAAAAGAATGTTTCTGAATCGATGTGGGTGCGGACAAACGGCGGAAGGGTTGCGAGCTTCTCGGCGAGGGCTGCATCCGGCCATGCTCCTGCGGGAACATGGAGCACGCTCGTGCCGCGAAGCATATTCTTTGCGATTCCGCGCGGCGGAAGCGTGATGAGAGGGTGCGGTGCACATACCTCGCTGATATACCGTTGCGCGGATTCAATGCGCTCTGCTGAACCTTCCGCATTGAACACGACCAGTGTGCCGAAGGGCGGATAGCTGAGCAGCTTGCGAAGGCCGAGTTCTTCTTCCCAGAAAGTAGAAGTTGTCGGGTTGGAGATGCCTGAAAGCGCAGTGTCTTCCATACGGCGCGTGACAAGGAACATTCGCTCGCTGCGTTCGCGTAGCATGAGCCCCACGCGCACGAATCGTTCCCGGGCACGCCAGAACGGCAACGCGAGCAGTGAATCTGCGGATGCGATGATGCCGAGAGAAAGCGGAGTATCGATCGAGAGTGTGGGGAGCATGGCTTCAGTCCCGATGATGATTCTTCCGGCACTCGGCGGAGTTGAAAGTTGTTTGTGCAGTTTTGCCGAACGTGTGTCACTTTCTATTTGGATGAGTTCGACATCAGGAAATGCAATTGCAAGCTCTTCGCCGCCGCGTTCGATGCCCACGCCAAGCGGCTGGAGGTTCCAACTGCCGCACTTCTTGCAGAGCACTTTCTTGCCGCCAATGTCCTCGATAGTGCGACCATCGGCAGAGCGAAATATTCTTTTGTCATTCGCAATCGAAAGCGAAAGCGCACGGCCATAGTCGTCCGTGACGGTCGTCCCGCAATCCCGACATACGACGGACGGCGCATACCCCCGGCGTGCTGCAAGCACCCCGACTGTGCCATTATCTTTCAAGATTCGTGCCATTTCGTCGCGAATCGGTGCCGGTACGGCCAGCCATCTTGTGCCTTCTTCACGGAGCGTGCTCGCATCCAAGATTTTCGCGGGAGCATTCGGCGCATGCTTGAGCGGAAGCGCAGGCTTGCTGCGATACTCGAGCGGAAGCGGATAGTCGCCATAAGCGATCGGAAGCTCGCGCGCTCGTGCGAGCTCGGTGAGCGCGATGCGCATGTCTATATATGGACGCTTAGGGAACACGTATCCGCCGGCACTGAGCCGCTCGATGATGATTCCCGACAATCGTGGAATCGGCAGGAAGGCATAGCTTGGTGTCGAGATGATAAGCATCGGCGCATCGCTTGAGCACGCGAGTGCGACAGCAGCGTCTCGTTTCTTTTGGGTGAGCGCGCTGGTGATAACGAGTGGCTTCAGAGACTTATATCGCTCTGTAAAAGATCGTGCCTCTGCAAGGGTCGGAACTACAAGCAGTGTTATTCCCTCACCAAATCGTTTCTCATATTTCTTTTCGCGGTCTTTCCGTGGATCTTCGATCGCGATTGTGGAAAATTCCTCACCTTTGCTGAGACGGGAAGGAATCTCTTCAGGAATGATGGGTACGACGAGGCTCGCCAGCACAGCGCCGATGGTAGTTGCATGATAGGTCGCGACGATGATCGCTGCAGTCCGGATCGCGGGCGGCAATGCGCCACGCTCGCGGAGCACGCTTTTTGTAATACTAAAATCTGCCGTCTTGAGGGCTGCTTTCGCATGCTGCACCGGTTCGCAGGCGACGACGAGTCCAAGTACGGTCGTCTTACGAAGCGATACTTCGACGAGTGCGCCGGGAATGAACACATCCTTGCTGCGATACGTGAGCGGCTCAGGTGGTGCAGTTCGCGCAAGAGGAATGACCTGGAGGACGTACATGTCTCCATTCTACTCTTGCCCGCGTCAGCGTGCACTTATCTAGAAACCGATCTTTGCGACGGTAGTCCCGTCCTGAACCACGATGCTGCCGTCTGAAAGCTGGCCATAGTGCGCGGTTGCGCCACGTACGAGCGGCGCGAAAAACTGTGGAGTCGACGGATCAATCGCAAGCGCATACAGCGTGCCGCCGAATGCGACTGCAAGCGCGTCTTGGCGACCGGGATAGAGGAATACATTCGTCAGATGCGCTACCGGCGCATAGATGATGGTCTCAGCGCATGTTCCACCTGCACAGAGATAGGGCGGAGGCGTGCATCCTGGAGTGCTGGTCGCGGCAGTAGCGATCACCTGATTGTTGCTCACGTATACGTTCACACAGCCGTTCATCGTAGAGAGTGGCGCTTGAGGTGTTGGAAGCGTCGAGGTTGCAATTGCACGAATCGCTAGAGTCTTATCTGCGCCATCGAGCTGCGCGACTTTTAGATTCATGTGCACGAGAAGCGGAGTCACATGCATTTCCTGATTGGACGTGATACGGGCGATCGTGCTCCACGGGTAATCATTCGGCGCATTCACGACGACGGAGTGGTTACCGGGGCCAAGTTCAAGCGATACATCGCCGGCTTTCTTTACGGTCATACGGTATGTCTCCTCAGTATAGATAGTCGTGCCCACAGGCAGACCAGTGAGAGTGAGCGTGCCGACGCGAGCGATGCCTCCTGGCTCGATGCGATAGCCGAGCGCGTAGGTTGCGCCGACAAGCGCAACCACGATCGCAAGAAGGATGAGAATGATGTGCTTGCTGAGAAATGTGCGGGTCTGTTCCATATGATGAATACGGCAAGCGTATCAGAAAAACCGCGGGCGCGCTACGAAGTAGCCGTAATCTGTGCGCCGATGCTGCGGAGACGCGTCACGATATCTTCATATCCGCGATTGATGCTGTAAATATTGCGTAGAATCGAGGTTCCTTGGGCAGCGAGCATACCGATGAGCAGGATGGTAGCAGGACGGAGCGCGGGCGGAGAAACGAGCTCAGCGCCGCGGAGATGCCGTGGCCCGGTTATCTGGATGCGGTGCGGATCCATGAGGACGGTGTCTGCACCGAGACGATCGAGCTCGGTGTAATAGATGGCACGCTTCTCGTAGGACCAGTCATGAATAAGTGTGGTGCCCTCAGCTTGCGTTGCGATAACAGCAAAGAACGGAAGGTTGTCGATGTTAAGAGCAGGGTAGGGGCGAGCGTGAATCTTTTCTGGAAATGCGACAAGCTCCGATGGTTCGATAGAAAGATCGGCGAGTTTCGTGATGCCGTTCTCTGAAAGCCCGACTGGTCGGACCGTGTAGTGGAGACCCATCTTCTCGAGTACATTCAATTCGACTTCAAGGAATTCGATCGGCACGCGCTCGATGAGGAGAGATGAATGAGTGCTCACTGCTGCTGCGATGAAAAACATAGCATCAGTCGGGTCCTCTGCGACGGTGTAGGTTACGTCTTTGGAGATCTCTGGCACGCCGGTCACGATAAGCGTCGTGGTGCCGATGCCTTGGATGTCGACGCCAAGCAGCTGGAGGAACCCGCACACCTCCTGCACCTGATAGTTTGCTGATGCGTACTTTATCGTGCTCGTGCCGGGAATGCGCGCTGCTGCAAGCAGTGCGTTGATCGTTGCGGTATCGCTCGCTTCGTACAAAACGACCGTTTCAGGCGAGAGGTCATCATGCGTCACGTGGTAGTGGTCCGTCAGGGTTTCGATCGAGACGCCGAATCGCTCAAGCGCCCAGAGGTGCTGGCGCACAGAACGAAGTCCGAGCGTGCAGCCGCCCGATTGCGGGATATCGAATGCAGGGAAATGGTGAATGAGGGCGCCGATGAACATGAGGATGCTGCGGGTCTTTGCAGCTGCGACACGATCGATGGTGTCGAGCGAGATTTCTGCAGGAGGTGTAAGGGTGAGGTCGTGGTCATCCCACTCGGCAGTGACGCCGATCGAACGCAATACTTCGATGAGGCGATGCACTTCCTCGATATGCGGCACCTTGTTCAGGCGAGTCGTGCCTTTATTAAGGAGTGATGCGGCAAGCAAGGCGACCGCACCGTTCTTCGAACGGTTCGTGACGATGCTTCCTGAAAGCTGATGGCCTCCTTCGACTACGAAATTCTTTTTCTCCTCTTCTTTTGTTGTGCCGTGTTCTTGTGACATGTCCGCCTAGTATACCAGAACCGTTAGTGCTTGATGCTAGGTACAGTATTGTATATAATACGTGAGCAGACTTGTTCTGCACGGGCTTGCTCCCACAGTCTCCCGGCCGAAAGGCACGGGAGTTCATTTTTATAATCCATACAATCGTCCCAATCCTTCTTTTACCAATTGGAATTGAGCTTGCGATAATGTTCCAAGTTTCTTGTCGATTCTTCTGTAATCGATGGTTCGAGCTTGATGTAAACACACCACAACTGAATAGGTCGCGTATTGGATCGGTATGAACCAGTCGCCTTCTCGAAGCTGAGTGCTTGTAGGTATTGCGAAGTAAGTGTTTTGGGACAGACGCTTCAAAATTAAGACCGGTCGGGCGAACGAACGGCCTTTACCGTTTATTTCCGTGCCGATGTTTTCGCCGAGGCTCGCCCACCAGATCTCGCCCTCGCGCACGGATGGGGGCTTGGTACGTTGCGAGTCGAGACGAATCTTTAATCCGATCCACGCGAGGAATTGCTTCATGGGTATATGCAACCAGATCGGACCTAAAATAAACCTCAAGCGGTTATGAAGTGTTTGTGAAATTTGTCTCTGCAGGATAACCAGGTATTATATGAGGGAAATGGCAGCCTTCTCACCAAAACTCGGCATCGACCTGGGAACGACGAATGTGCTTGTGTTCGTGCCGGGAAAGGGAGTCGTGCTGAACGAGCCGTCAGTGGTAGCAGTTTCGACTGAAACGAACAAGGTCGTGGCGATCGGCGTCGAGGCAAAGCAGATGGTGGGACGCACGCCGGACAGCATCACTGCATATCGTCCGATGAAGGACGGCGTCATCGCGGACTATCGCGTGACCGAAGCGATGCTCCGCTATTTTATGCGCAAGGCGCTTGGCCGGTTCAATCTCTTCAAGCCGACCGTACTTATCTCCGTGCCAGCAGGCGTCACTTCAACTGAAAAGCGCGCCGTAATCGAAGCGGCAGTGAAAGCAGGTGCAAAAGATGCGTTCGTCGTGAAGGAGCCGATTCTCGCTGCGATCGGTGCAGGAATCCCGATCCATGAGCCGATGGGTCGCATGGTTGCAGACATCGGTGGTGGCACGATCGACGTCGCAGTGATCTCGCTCGGCGGCATCGTTGCATCGACATCTGTAAAATGCGCCGGCAACAAACTCGATCGTGCGATCATCGACTATGCAAAGAAGCAGTACAATCTCGCGATCGGCGATAAGACCGCTGAAGACATCAAGATTACGATTGGCGCTGCCGTTCCGGTTACGGAAGAAGAGGTGATGGCGGTGAAGGGTCGTGATCTTGTATCGGGACTTCCGCGCACGGTGGAGTTAAAGACTAACGAAGTCGTGCAGGCAATGAATCGCGAGCTTCGCGAGATGATGGGCGCTGTACGCCGCGTGCTCCAGGACACGCCGCCAGAACTCGCTTCAGACATCATCGACAACGGCATCATCCTCACGGGCGGCACCTCGCAGCTCAAACTTCTTCCCGAGCTCGTTTATCGTCGCACTGGTGTCACCGCAAACCTCGCGACCGATGCGTACTTCTGTGTCGCGCGCGGCACCGGTATCGCGCTGCGGCATTTGGATACGTATAAGAAGAGCATCATCTCGAAGAAGTAGCTCGCGGATAGTTCTATCGGATCTGTCCGTCAGCACTATCCGCTCGCTTGGGGTAGAATCAAGGAATGGCGCACCACGCGTATTTCATAACAGGAGACATAGAAGAGGGGATTGCGGCTGCGCTCGCGTTTGCGGAGACTGAGCTCGAACTCGCACAGCACGGCAACCCAGATGTGATGACATTGCGGCATGGGCTTTTGTCTGTGGATGACGCACGCCGTCTGCAAAGCCTTGGAGAATTAGCTCCGACCCGTGGAGATCGCAAGGTGCTCATCGTGTCGGCAGCCCGCATCTTCCATGAGGCGCAGAATGCGCTCTTGAAATTCTTCGAGGAGCCGCCGAGCGGCACGGTCGTGATTCTCGTGCTTCCGGCAGAAGGGATGCTCTTGCCGACACTCCGTTCACGCCTGCTCGTCCTTCCGTCTCGCGGTGCGTCCCATAATTCAGTCGGTCATGGCGCGCGCGAATTCCTCGATGTATCGCCAGCCGAACGTGAGAAGATTGTCTCGAAGCTGCTTGATCGGGCGAAGTCTGATAAAGATGACGAGAAGCAGGCCGCACGACTTGCCGCGCTGCAACTTATCGAGGGGCTTATCGTCACCACGCATGCAGCATGGCTGAAGGAAATCGCGCAAGAACGCAAGAGAGAATTCCGTCAGTTCCTCACTGATCTTGAAACATTCTTACCAATCCTCCACGAACGCTCGGCACCCCTCAAGCTCATCTTCGAGCATGTTTTGCTGGTGATGCCTGCCAGCCTTTGATACACTACACCTACATATGGCATACGACTTCGGACCGTTCGACAAGGAAATTAAAGAAACAGAGGAGTGGCTTACGCGCGAGTTCACGAGTATTCGCACAGGGCGCGCTTCTCCGATGCTGCTCGATAGCGTGAAAGCAGAAGTGTACGGATCTCGCACTGCAATCAATCAGGTCGCGTCGGTCACTATCGAAGACGCGCGCACGCTCCGCATCTCGCCATGGGATAAGAGCATCACAAAGAGCATCGAGAAAGCGATCATGGAAGCCGATCTCGGCATCTCAACCTCTGTGGATGATCAAGGGCTTCGGGTCTTTTTCCCTGAGCTCACAGCTGAACGCCGCAGCATGCTCCTCAAGCTCGCGAACGATAAAGTAGAACAGGCAAAGGTGACGCTTCGTGGCCACCGCGCAGAAACGATCAAGTCGATCGAAGCTTCAGAAAAAGATGGCGGCATCAGCAAAGACGAGATCTTCCGCTTGAAAGAAGACGTGCAGAAGCGGGTCGATGCTGGCACAGCTGCACTCGATGCGCTTGCGAAAAAGAAGCACGACGAAATTAGCTCTTAAGTCATGATCGGCGTCCTGATTTTCATACTCGTGCTTGTCGTGCTGATCCTTGTGCATGAGATCGGACACTTCGTCGTGGCCAAACTGTCCGGCATGCGCGTGGATGAATTTGGTATCGGCTATCCGCCGCGCGCACTCACGATCGCGACGATAAAAGGAACTGAATACACACTGAACTGGCTGCCATTCGGTGGCTTCGTGCGTATCTATGGCGAGGATGGTGCCGAAGGTGCGGAGGCATTCACAGCGAAGTCCAAGCTACTTCAGGCCCTTACGTTGGTTGCGGGAATAGTGATGAACGTGCTCTTCGCTTACATAGTGCTCACGATTGCGCTCATCATTGGCACGCAGCAGGTGCTCACTCCTCAACAGCTCTCGACGAGCAAAGATGCGGTAATCGTATTCGCCGATGTGACGAAGGGCGGTCCAGCAGATATTGCTGGGTTCAAGCGTGGCGACGAGATCCTTTCCGCTACGACCAGTACCAAGGTCCAAGCGATGAGCTATGCAGGCAATAATCCTGGAGGCTTAGCTATGCTTATCGGGCAAGACACGGAAGAGACGCCGATGCAGTTTCAAGTCCGTCGCGGAACAGACGTAATGCAGATCGTTGCGACCCCAAAGAAGGGAACCATTCCAAGCGAGCCGACTCACCCTGGTCTCGGCATTGCACTTGCCTCGATCGGCACCGTGAAGACGCCAATACTCCAAGCGCCGCTCGAAGGTCTCAGCTACACCTGGGAGATGACAAAGGAGACTGCAATCGGTCTCTATGATTTCTTCAAGAACATATTCCTTTTCAAGGCAGACCTCTCACAGGTGAGCGGACCGATCGGCATCGCGAAGGCGGTAGGGCAGGCATCTGATACAGGCTTTGGTGCCCTCCTCACCCTCACTGGCCTCATCTCCATCAATCTCGCACTCATTAACCTCATCCCGATGCCAGCCCTCGATGGCGGTCGCCTCTTGTTCGTGCTCATCGAAGCAGCAACCCGTAAGCCTATAAATCCGAAGATCGCGGAACGCGTTAACGCTGTCGGATTCGTACTCCTGCTCATCCTTATGGTCGTGGTTTCTGCGCACGACATATTCAAGCTGTTTGTCTAGCTCAACGCTTTGCTCCTGAGGAGGTTTCGCCGTACAATACCTCGTATGCGGCAATCACAACTCTTCACCAAAACTCGACGAGAAGCTCCTTCAGATGAGGTCTCCAAGAACGCGCAGCTACTCATTCGTGCTGGATTTGTAAGTAAAGAAATGGCAGGTGTGTATGACTATCTGCCACTCGGACTCCGGGTTATGGATAATATCCGACAAATAATTCGGGAGGAGATGAATGCTATCGGAGGACAGGAGGTTTTGTTGAGTGCACTCCAGGATCCAGAAATATGGAAGATGAGTAATCGATGGGATGACGAGAAAGTTGATGTTTGGTTCAAGACAAAATTAAAGAACGATTCTGAACTCGGGCTTGGTTGTACTCACGAAGAACCGATGGCACGCATGCTTCGTGAATACATCTCTTCATATCGTGACCTGCCACGGGTTACGTATCAATTCCAAACGAAATTTCGTAACGAATTGCGCGCAAAGTCAGGCATCATGCGTGGCCGAGAATTCTTGATGAAGGATATGTATTCGTATCATCGTAATCAGGAAGATCTGGATGCGTTCTACGAGAAAGCAATACAAGCATATAAGAATGTTTATGAGCGCGCCGGTATTGGCGATAAGACATTTGTGACTTTTGCTTCGGGCGGCATGTTCTCAAAATTTAGTCACGAATTCCAGACTATCTGCGATGCAGGAGAGGACATAATTTATATCAACGATGAAAAAGGAATCGCGGTAAATGAAGAGGTATTGCAGGATGACATTCTTGCAGGACTCGGCATAACGCGTGAGTCGTTACGAGAAGCAAAGTCTATTGAGGTAGGAAATATATTCAAGTACGGAACGCGATACACCTCAGAACTAGGAGTAACGTTTAAGGATGAGAATGGTGAAGATCAAATTCCAGTGAATGGTGCGTATGGCATCGGTCTTGGGCGCTTGATGGGCACGGTCGTCGAGCTTCTCTCGGATGAGAAGGGAATCGTCTGGCCAGAATCGATCGCACCATTCAAGTATCATCTCGTGAACGCTATGCCGAATAATGCAGATGCGGTTTCATATGCCGATGAGCTCTATGATCTCCTCACTCTTCGCGGTGCTTCAGTGCTTTATGACGATCGCGATGCGCGTGCAGGAGAGAAGTTCGCGGATAGCGATCTCATCGGTATTCCGTATCGCATCGTCGTCGGAAAGGAAGCGCTCGAAGGTAAGACGCTCGAGGTGGTATCTCGCGCAACTGGTGAAGTGATCCGTGTAGATCGCGAAGAACTGCTCCCGCAATAATATGGCTAAGTGGACACGAAATCTTTTCTCAAGTGACATCGGTATCGACCTCGGTACTGGAAATACGCTCGTGTACGTGCGCGGCCGCGGCATCGTGATGAACGAGCCATCCGTTGTGGCAGTGAATGACAAGACGGGACAGGTGGTAGCAGTGGGGAAGGAAGCGAAGGTAATGCTCGGCAAAACGCCGCCGCATATCCGCGCTGTCCGTCCGCTCCAGCATGGAGTCATCTCAGACTTCGAAGTGACCCAGGAGCTGCTCGCATATTTCATACAAAAGGCACAAGGAGATCGCTCTCGATTGCTCGGTCCACGCGTCGTCGTTGGTGTGCCGACCGGTGTTACGAACGTTGAAAGCCGTGCGGTGCGCGATGCTGCGATGACTTCAGGCGCGCGCGAAGTGTTCATCCTCGAAGAACCGACAGCTGGTGCGATCGGCGCGAAACTTCCGATCACAGAGGCAGTGGGCACGATGGTGCTCGACATCGGCGCAGGTACGACAGACATTTCAGTCTTAGCCCTCGGTGGGACTGTTTCGTCAAAGAGCTCGCACGTCGCGGGCGATCGTTTTAACGAGAACATCATCGACTATGTGCGAAGTGAGTTCCAGCTCGCAATCGGCGAGCGTACAGCCGAAGACGTAAAGGTGGAGATCGGTGCGGTGACCCCACTTGATGAAGTACTGGAACGCGCTGTGCGCGGCCGAGATCTCGCGACTGGCCTTCCACGCGAGATCATCCTCACTGATTCGCATGTGCGCGATGCCCTGTCCGTGTCAATGGACTCGCTCATGGAAGCAATGAAGGATGTAATCGAACATACGCCACCAGAGCTTCTCTCTGATGTGTTGCAGCATGGCGTGACGGTGTTTGGCGGCGGCGCGCTCTTGCGCGGCTTGCCAGTTTTGCTTGCTAAGATGCTCGGCGTACCGGTCCATGTGGCGCCCGAGCCGCTCACGGCAGTGGTGCGAGGTACGGGAATCGTAACTGAGGATCCACAGAAGTGGACCGACACTTTCTTACATGAGGACGCAATACTTGCGCAGGCATAACGACACTCGACGTGTATTCATTCTCGGCGCTTGCGCGGTGGTAGCAGTGCTTGTGCTTGGCGTGCGTTTCTTTACGCCGAATTTCTTTTTCGCGCTTATGGCACCATTGCTTCATTCAAGCTCGTCGGTGACAGCATCGGTCGGAGATGCGGTAAGCGGTCTCACTGATTCCTCGCAGCTTGCCGCACAGAATCGTGCGCTCGAAGATCAGGTGCTTGCACTCCGCAATCAGAACCAAGCGCTCACGACGCGCACGCAAGACCTTACCAAGCTGCTCGGCGGAACGCGTGAAGGTTCGGGTTCCATCACCGCGGGCGTGCTTGCGCGCCCGCCTGAGTCTCCGTATGACACGCTCGTAGTTGCAGCGGGGAGCAAGAATGCTGTTGTGGCAGGGAGCGAAGTGTTCGCGCAAGGTGGCATACCCATCGGAACGGTCGAGCACGTCGGAGCTGACACGTCGCAAGTGAGTCTCTTCTCGCTGCCAGGACGCACTACTTCAGGTTGGGTAGGGGAGAATCGCATCGCACTTACGCTCACAGGAGCGGGCGCGGGCGCGTTCACCGCAACACTTTCCAAGGATTCAAGCGTGAGCGTCGGGGATCTTGTGTATCTTCCGGGGCCCGGCGCGATACCGATGGGTACGGTCGCGCGGGTCGATACGGATCCTTCTTCTCCGACGGAAGTCATACATGTGCAGCCGAGCGTGAATCTCTTTTCCATCACGTGGGTCGTGATCGGCAACACAGCACCGTAGCTATGCCGTGGAAGCGCATCATCTTGTGCGTATGTGCCATCGTCGCGCCCCTCTATATACCCTGGTATCTCGCGATCCTGCTGGCTGCATTTGCTGCAGGTTTCGTTCCTCCGATAGCCATCGTCGTCGGGCTCATTTTTGATCTTCTTTATTATCCGGGCAACGGCCTGCCATATTTCACGATTCTCGGCGTTCTTGGCGCGGCAATCGCATTCTTCGTGCATCGTTTCGTGAAAACACGTATCATGTCCTAATGTTCGGTAACAGGAATACACGTAGACGCGATCCAGAGATCTCCCCCGATGAGATCTTCCTCGACGCGTCGAACCTTCCGCAATTCAACCAAGGGAGCCTCGAAGGTCGCTTGGAGAAACCGCTCGCACGGAGCTCGTATCTGGGTATTGGTGTGGGCATCGCGCTCATATTCTCTGCGCTCGTCGCGCAGGCAGCGCATCTCGAGATCGAGAAAGGTTCCGCATATGCCGCGCGAAGCCAACAGAATCTCTTGCGACCAGAAGTGCAGTTCGCGGAACGCGGAGCGATCCTTGATCGTAATGGCGTGCAGCTCGTGACGAATGATCCGACCGATACCGGATTCGTGAAGCGCGTCTATAAGACGCCAGGATTCTCTGAACTGCTCGGCTACGTGTCGTACCCGAAAAAAGATAGCAAAGGTCATTACTATGACACTGAAATCAAAGGGCTTGCCGGAATAGAAGAATCGTATAACACGCAGCTTGCGGGGAAGAACGGTACGCTACTCGTGGAAGAAGACGCTCGCGGGCACACCGTATCACAAGGAAAGGTTATCCCGGCGCAGCACGGTACCGATCTCACGCTCTCGATTGACGCTCGCGCACAAAGCGCTTTCTATACTGCTATCCAAGAGCTCTCAGATCGCATTCCGTTCCAAGGCGGCTCCGGCATTCTCATGGATGTGAATACTGGCGAGATACGGGCACTCGTCTCGTATCCCGAATATGACTCGAACGTGCTCTCTGCAGGAGGTCCATCCGATATGATTGCGGCGTATAGCAGAGACACGCGTCAGCCGTACCTCAATCGTCCTATTCAAGGTCTTTACACGCCGGGTTCGGTTGTGAAGCCGCTCGAAGCGAGTGGCGCGCTCACCGATGGCACCATCTCTGCGGACTACACGATCAATGATACGGGTTCGATTTCAATCCCGAACCCATACGATCCATCTCATCCATCAGTGTTCAAGGACTGGAAAGCTATTGGCGTTGAGGATATGCGTCGTGCCATCGCTTTCTCTTCAGATGTGTATTTCTACACAGTGGGCGGCGGCTTTGGCGGACAGAAAGGTCTCGGTATTAATCGGCTCACTCAGTGGTATGAAGCATATGGTCTTACAAAAGAGACTGGCATCAATCTTCCGGGCGAAGCATCCGGATTCGTGCCGTCACCCGCATGGAAACTGAAGCGCTTCAATGAAGCGTGGAATATCGGTGATACGTATCATACGGCGATCGGGCAGTACTCGATGCAGGTGACACCGATAGAAGAAGCGCGCGCGATCGCTGCGATTGCGAACGGCGGCCATCTCATCACGCCGACGCTCATCAAGGATCAGACGCCGACCGGCGAATCGCTCGCCGTATCACCAGCGGCGCTCCAGGTCGTCCGCGAAGGCATGCGCCTCGGCGTGCAAGAAGGAACATCGATCGGGCTGAATGATCTATCCTTCACGACCATCGCGGGCAAGACTGGTACGGCGCAGCTCGGCTATCATAATGAGTTCTATAACGCATGGGCGGTGGGATTCTTCCCGTACGATCATCCGAAATACGTGTATGTGGTGGTGATGGAGCACGGACCTTCAGGAAACTCACTTGGCGGCATCTATGTCATCCACCAATTCCTGCAATCGCTTCACGCAGCTGCACCCGAGTACTTTGAATGAGTTCGGTTGACGTGAGACAGGGCTCACGTACAATACTCGTAATTACCCATAGTACGTTTTCAGATGATCACTGAGCAAGAAACAGTCGTGAGCCAGGAGAAGTTCGACGAGATGGTAAAGGAATTAGATAATCTCAAGACTGTCCGTCGCACCGAGATCGCCAAGAATCTCGAGTATGCCCGTTCGCTCGGCGACCTCTCCGAAAATGCTGAGTATCAGGAAGCACGCGAACTCCAAGCGGCAACTGAAGAGCGCATCCGCAAGCTCGAAGAGCTCGTGAAGCGCGCGAAGATCATCACTGATGGCAAGAAGAAGGATGTGGTGGGGTTCGGCTCGGCCGTCACTATCAAAAAAGAGGGTGGCGACGCTCATGAATACATGATCGTCGGCTCAGAGGAGGCAGACATGCGCCAGCATAAGCTCTCGCACGTATCGCCACTTGGTAGCGCGCTCATGGGAAAGAAGAAGGGTGACGTATTTACCTTCGAAACTCCGAACGGCAAGCAGACCTACACGGTCGAGAAGGTTGCCTAGTGCTCGGTACTAGCCCATGTGCTAGTATGCACATATGTTTTGGGCAGACCGGCTAGCAGAAGAAATCCAGCAGATAGAAGCAGCTAAGAAAGCGACGAAGGAAGCGCCGCTTTTGGTGCGTGATGAGAAGACGCTGTCCGGACGCGTGCATATCGGCTCGATGCGCGGCGTCGCGATTCACGGATTGGTCGCTGAGGTACTTGAGCAGAAAGGAATGCCGGTCATCTATAAATACGAGCTGAACGATTTCGATCCATTCGATTCTATTCCTCCGGATGTTGATGCAGAGAAATTCCGGGAGCATCTCGGCAAGCCGCTCTATACCGTGCCATCACCGCAGCCAGGTTTCGAAAACTTCGCTGAATATTATGGCGCGGAGTATGTATCAGTGCACCAGAAAGCCGGATTCTTTCCTGAATACTATCGCGCGACCGAACTCTATCGCTCGGGTAAGATGGATCCGTATATTAAAACTGCACTCGAGCGCACGGCTGATGTGCGGCGCATCCTGAAGGATGTTTCTGGTTCAGTGAAGGATGAATCATGGCTTCCGGTTTCTGTTGTCTGCGAACAATGCGGGAAGATCATGACCACTCGCGCACATGACTATGATGGCGAGACCATCGGCTATACCTGTGATCGCAGCCCAGACGAGACCGTTCCGTGCGGGCATTCCGGACGTGTATCTCCCTATGGTGGCAATACGAAACTTTTCTGGAAGATAGATTGGGCAGCGAAGTGGGTTGCTGTCGGGGTGCATGTCGAGGGTGGAGGAAAGGACCACTCGACGAAAGGCGGATCGCATGACGTCGCAGCGCATATTGCGGAGGAAATCTTTGGATATAACGCGCCGTTCAATATTCCATACGAATTTTTCCTCGTTGGTGGAAAGAAGATGTCTTCTTCGAAGGGTCGCGGTTCGTCCGCAAAAGATATGAGCGAGCTATTCACTCCTGAAGTGCTTCGCCTCGTCCTGCTCGGAAAGGATATTAATCAACAGATTGACGTCGACCCACAAGGCGATTCAGTTCCGCGCACGTACGATTGGTATGACGACCTTGCAGAGAAAGTCCGAGAAGGCGTGCAGGATGACTTCACTCGTCTGTATGAGCTGTGCCAGCTTCCTGAAAAGGGAATCTCAACCGAGGTGCCATGGCAGCTACGCTTCTCGCAAGTGGCGTTTATCGTGCAGATGCCGCATATGTCGTTGCAGAAAGAAGCCGAAGCAGTGAAGGGAAGCCCGCTCACTCCGAGTGAAATTGCAGCACTCGAAGAGCGTGCATCATACGCGCGCTTCTGGCTTGCAACGTATGCTCCTGAAGAATTCCGTTTCGTGTTGCAGGATGCTCTCCCTGCGGTTGAACTTTCAGATACGCAAAAGAAGGCGCTTGCCGTGCTCGCGGACTATTTCGCTGAGTGGCGTTCTGGCGAAGAGGTTCATGCACGCCTGCATGAGCTCAAGACAGAAGTATCGATCCAGCCAAAGGATCTTTTCAGCGCGCTTTATCAAATTTTCCTTGCGCGTACATCGGGCCCGAAAGCTGGCTGGTTCCTCTCGAGCCTTCCAAGAGAATTCGTTGAGAGTCGTCTCCGCGAGGCAAGCGTTTAAGCTTTCAAATATGCAAAAGAAAAGCGACCTCTTTTGAGGCCGCTTCTATAAGGGAGCTGGCTATTCTAGCCATACATGTCTAATCTGCGAAGTCGCTTGTTTTCTGCGTATTGGGCTCGTCTGCGACGACTGCGTTCGGCGTCCGCGGCGGTTGCGATCCTCGGGCGTTTACCGCCCAGGTTAATGATTGCATCATGAGGTACCAGACTCGTCAGGGCGTCCTTGCGAACAAAGACGAGTCGGCCTGAATTTTTTGCCGGCTGGAATTCATCGATCGACAGTTTGTGGTCTTCGAAATAGTCATGCCAGAGGCTTTTGTCGCTGGGCGCGATGCGGGTGATGCGATTGCCGAATTTATCGGCCGTCGCGCTTACCAAGAAAGTCGCCTGAGGGATGAGTGAGCCGACTTCCGATGTGATGTCGTATTCGTTCAGTTTGATAGTTTTCTTCCCGATGGATTGCAGCATGTCGAGCGCAACGCAGGCGTCACGATCGCTCGCGCTACACATGAAAGTGTTATATACGCTCGAGTCGAATACGCGTACATGACGGTTTGGTCTTACTTCCGCGATCATAACGATCTCCCTATAAAGTTGTAAAGGTTCAGTTTACGCACTCATACGATTGGCACATGCCAAAAGCGAAACTCCCGGCCTTTCGGTCGGGAGTTCGGGTGAAATTTCTTCTCGTTTACTTGGTCCTTGAAGAAAGCTCAACTGAAACCCCGACCGGTGCTAGGCGGGCAAATAGGACGACGTAGACGTAAGTAATAATGTTCTTAATCATGGGTTCATGATAGCGCGATGAATTTCGATGTCAAACACAGCAGTATGGACCTGGGGATAAGATACGTGGGGATAAGGCTGAACTAGTGGGAGAAAGTGTCATATACTTCTAATTATGTGGGATGAAGTGGGAAACCACGCGCCACATCCCACAAAACCCTTCTACTGCAATGTTTATCGGAGAATATCGCCATACGTTCGATGCGAAGAATCGCATTTCATTGCCGGCGAAATTCCGCAAAGAACTCGGTGCTTCGGTCATCGTGACCCGCGGCCTCGATAAATGTCTTTTTGTCTATCCGAAGACGGCGTGGAAGAAGGAAGCAGCACGCATTTCGCAATATTCGACCGGTGGCGCAGCAGGACGCGGACTTTCTCGTCTCATGCTTGCCGGCGCGTCTGAAGCGGATGTCGATTCTGCAGGGCGAATTTTAGTTCCTGATTACCTTAAGGCCTTTGCCAGCCTTTCGGTGAAAAGCGTGATCGCCGGCGTCTCGGACCGGGTGGAGATCTGGGACGAATCGGCATGGGAAGAGTACACGAAGAATATCGAGCGCGATGCTGACGCATTCGCTGAGAAGCTCGGCAGTGCAAGCTAGGTCATGAGTCCGGAAAACAAAGTGGGACACACGACCGTGCTGCTCAAGGAAGCTGTCGCTTTGCTCGAACTTTCTCCTGACGACGTCGTGGTGGACGGTACGGTCGGGGGAGCAGGGCACTTTCGCGAACTCTTCTCGGCTCTTGGCCCCGCTGGGACGCTCATCGGCATCGACGCTGATGCAGAGGCGATCGAGCGCGGAAAGCAGGCGCTTGCAGAATTGAGCTCAGCAGAGAGTCCGACAGTGCACCTCGTCGAGGATAACTTCCGAAACTTGAGCACGATCCTCGATAGCTTGGAAACTCCGACCATCACGAAGTCTCTTTTTGACCTCGGATGGAGCGGATACCAGCTCGCACGAGGCCGCGGATTCTCCTTCCAAGAAGACGAACCGCTCTTCATGACATACGGCGATCCGGAAAAGATGCAAACTGCCGCAGATATCGTGAACGGAGAGTCGGAGGAGAAGATTGCGAACATCATCTACGAGTTCGGTGAGGAACACTTCTCTCGAGGCATCGCCAAGGCGATTGTCGAAATGAGGAACCAGGAGCGTATCCTCACCACCACGCAGCTGGTGGAAGCGATCAAGAAGGGAACGCCAGCTTGGTATCATCATCGTCGCATCCATCCCGCAACGAAGACCTTCCAAGCGCTCCGCATCTATGTGAATGACGAGTTCGGAGCGCTCGAAGATGGCCTCAATGCCGCGCTCGAACGCACGAGTCCCGGAGGAAAGATCGCAGTCATCACTTTTCACAGCATCGAAGACCGCATCGTGAAGAATCTCTTCCGCGATGCGGCAAAGGAAGGGAAGGGAGAGCTTGGTACGAAGAAGCCAATCGCTCCCTCACCCGAAGAATTATCAGCAAATCCGCGCGCACGCAGCGCAAAACTTAGAACCTTTACATGCCTATGAGTACAGCAACACTTCCAGCTCCTGACCGCCTCATTCCTTTTCTTAGCGCAAGCTGCGGCCTCCTTGCCATTTCATACGTCGCTCTCATGGTCACGACCATCTTTTTTGCATCATGGCAGAGCCAAGCCGTAAGTTCTATCCGCGATAGCGAAGGCCGCATCGGCAACCTCGAGTCCCAGTACTACAGCACCATCAACAGCGTGAGCTCGATCGACCCTTCTTCCCTCGGCTTCGTTGCGCCGACAGACGTCGAATATGTAGCTGCTGCTTCTTCACGCACCTCGAACCTCACATTCGCCGGCAACTAGCCGGTTCTCTATGCGTCGAGCTTTCCGAACACGACTTCGCATCATTGCCGCCATCGTCGTGGTGTTCGCGCTCTTGATCGTCGTACGATTGTATTTCGTACAGGTGGTGCATGGCTCTGCGTATGCGATGCGTGGTCAGCGTCAGTATGTGAGCAGCAGCCAAGAACTTTACGATCGGGGCACCATCTACTTCACCCGCAAGGATGGCACGCTCATCTCCGCAGCGACACTGCAGACCGGTTTCTTGATCGCCATTGATCCGGAAGAGTTGAAGGACCCGAATAGCGTGTACCAATCGATCAATGCCCTCTACGCGATCGACGCTGGCACGTTCTCGACTGCAGCAGCGAAGACGACTTCGCCGTATCAGATCGTCGCGCACCATGTGCCGGATGATGTGGGACAGAAGATCGACGCATTGAATATTCCGGGCGTGTTCGTGGAGCGCGAGCGATGGCGCGTGTACCCGGGCGGCGTTGCGGCAGCGCAGACGCTCGGCTTCGTCGGCTATAACGATGACAACGCATACCAAGGTCGCGAAGGTCTCGAGCAGCAGTACGAGACGGTGCTCGAGCGTGATCCGCAGGGTCTCTTTGGAAACTTCTTCGCTGAACTCTTCGGCAACATCCAGAACGTGGTCGTGGATGCGAAGAACGCACGCCAAGGCGACGTGATCACGTCCATCGAACCGGAGGTGCAGCAGAAGCTGGATCAGGCGCTCAAGGCCGTGAACGACAAATACAGCAGCGCTCAGACCGGCGGCATCATCATGGATACTGCGACGGGGGAGATCGTCGCGATGGATACGTATCCCACCTTCGATCCGAACGATTTCGCGCATGGCAATCCGCAATACTTCGGCAATCCGCTCGTGCAATCCCGCTACGAGTTCGGATCGATCTTCAAAGCGCTCACGATGGCATCCGGACTCGATGCGGGAGTCGTGACTCCTGAGACGACATATAATGATACGGGCTGTATCACCGTGAACAACTCGAAGGTCTGTAACTATGACTTCCGCGCGCGAGGCGTCATTCCGATGCAGCAGATCCTCTCGCAGTCTCTGAACGTTGGTGCGTCATTCGTAGCGACCCGCCTCGGCCACGAGAAGCAGAAGAACTACTACACGAAGCTCGGCTTCGGTCAGAAGACAGGTATAAACTTGCCGGGCGAGATCGTGGGCGATGTGCACAACCTCACGAGCCCGCGCGACATCGAGCATGACAACATGTCCTTCGGCCAAGGTATCTCAGTGACGCCGGTCGAGATGGTGCGCGCGCTCGGTACGCTCGCGAATTACGGCAAGCTCGTGACGCCGCACATCGTGACGGGCGTGCGCCTCGAGACTGGCATCGTGAAGCCGGTCACGTATCCAGCTCCGGTGCAGGTGTTCGGGCCGCAGGCGATCTCGGAAGTGGATACCATGCTCACCTATGTCGTGGATAACAACCTTTCGAACGGTAAGGTCAAGATCCCGAACATGAGCGTCGGTGCTAAGACGGGTACGGCCCAAGTGGTGGACCCATCCACCGGCAAATACTACGCGAGCATCTTCTTCCACTCGTTCTTCGGCTTCTTCCCGGCGACCCATCCGCGGTATATCATCCTCCTCTATACGAATCGGCCGCAGGGTGTAGAGTATGCTTCTGAAGACCTTACTCCGACGTTTATGGACCTGACCCATTTCCTTATCAATTATTATGCGATCCCGCCGGATCGCGGAGCATATGCGCAACATCCTTAGGAACATCCTCATATCGATACTCTCAAGCCTTTCGCATGCCATCGTGCGGAAGTATAAGCCGCAGATCGTCATGATCACGGGCAGCGTAGGGAAGACCTCCACGAAAGATGCGGTTGCGGCTGCGCTTAGCGAGCGGTTCTATCTGCGCAAGCCGGAGAAGAGCTTCAATAGCGAGTTCGGCGTGCCGCTCACGATCATAGGTGCGAAGAACCCATGGGGAAGCGCGTTCGGATGGCTCGGCGTGATCCAGGAAGCGCTTGTGCTGCTCATGACGCCGAATCACTATCCGAAGATGCTCGTGCTCGAGGTAGGTGCCGAACAGTCGGGGGACCTCGAGAAGACGGTAAAGATCGTTGCGCCGGATGTCGTCGTGGTGACGCTCTTGCCAGAAGTGCCAGTGCATGTGGAAGCGTATGCGACGCCTGCGCAGGTGCGTGAGGAAGAATTCTATCCGGCGACGGCGCTCCCGACGGGTGCGCCCCTCATCATAAACGCAAACGACCAGTATGCGTTCGAGCTCGCCACCCACACCTCTGCTCGCGTGCACACCTTCGGCATGAGTGACGTTGCAGACGTGTGCATTACTGACGGCTCGCTTGCTCTTGAAAATGGCATGCCAGTCGGAATGCGTGCGCAACTGATGATAGATGGCACGCTGTATCCGCTCATGCTTCGCGATTCGTTCGGAGAGTCCCAATTCTTCGCGCCAGCAGCCGCTGTCGCGACCGCGCTTGCCCTCGGCCTCACGCCCGAAGAAGCGCTACGCGGACTCGAATCATATGTGGCGCCTCCGGGCCGTGGGCGCCTTTTCAGAGGTATTAAGAATACGGTGGTTATCGATGATTCGTACAATGCATCGCCTGTTGCTGTTGCGGCCGCAATCCGCTCGCTTTCTTTGCTGCCTGCAGGTACGCGCAAGGTCGCGATCTTGGGCGATATGCTCGAGCTCGGCCGTTATTCGCTTGAAGAGCATGCGCGCATCGGGGCGCTCGCAGGGAAGTCCGTCGATGTGCTCATCACGGTTGGCAATCGCTCGCAGACCATCGGCCATGCGGCGATAGATGCGGGGCTTTCAGAAGGGAATGTGTACCACTTCGGTAACTCCTTTGATGCTGCGGAAGCCGTCCCTGCCTTGCTCGATGAAGACGACGCTATTTTGCTAAAAGGCTCTCAGAGCGGGGTGCGGCTTGAGCGCGTCGTGAAGGCCCTCCTGGCCGATCCCAGCGACTCAAAATACCTTGTGCGCCAGGAGGCCCAGTGGCAGCGCCGATAACTCGGTGCTACAGTTAGAATCATGGAAAAAACTCTAACTTATCGTGAAATTGTATCGAAGATGCTTCCGCTCTCAGTATTCTTTGGTCTCCTTCTCTACCTACCTGTTTTAGGTATTGCATCAATGCTATTTTTTCTTCCGTTATTCTTCATTGCTGGTTTCCAATCTAACCTCCTTTTTACATTTTCCTTTGCTTCTGTGTCGCCCACGCTTTTGGGTTGGGTAGCAATAATACTTTATCCATTCGTTCTAAGCGGTATTTTTATAACAATCCTACGGTTACAGAATAAATAGATAAGTAAACTGAGTGGATCTTATAGAGTCTGTGCAGATACATTACAGGCTTTTCTTTGCCAAGTTTTTCTGATATAACAACATAAACGGCCTCATCGTCTAACGGTTAGGACAGATCCCTCTCACGGATCAAATCGGGGTTCGATTCCCCGTGAGGTCACAAATTGACAAGCATTATTTTATTATTATAATGATACGTGGGTTAGTTCCACCCACGTATTTAATCGGAATTTTCCGATTAACAACAGAAGGTGCTTAAAAGCAATGAAGAAAGACATAAATCTGCCATTAGTGGCAGCATTGTCCGTTTCTCTGCTTGCCCTTAGTGCATGCGAGAAGGATGATGCGAACAACAGCGGCTGGGAAGCGTCCAACGCCACCCGAGTCTGTGTTGACCAGGATGGCCATCGTACCGATGATGGTAACTGCCAGCAGGCGAGCTACGCTCATGGCAGCGTTTACCCCTATTGGTACTATTTCAATCGTGGTGGCCATGTGCCCCCAGTTGGTGACTCAGTCACAGGAGGATCGCGGACGCCCATGTCGGGCGTCAACTACGAAGCTCCTACGGCTTCCTTCACGCATGCTGATCCCGAATCGGTTTCCCGAGGCGGTTTCGGCGGCGCTGCAGAAGGCTTTGGCGGCGGTCACGGAGGCGTGGGGGAATAGATGCAACGTATCGATATTTCCCCACGCCCACACTGGCAGCAGATCGTTGAGGATCAAGGTCTGGTCTGGCACTCCCTCCAGGGTTTGCCTTACTGGAATGAATCGGCATATTACCGTTTCACTGCCGATCAGGTTGATGAGCTCGAGGCAGCAAGTCTCGAGCTCTACAATCGCTGCCTTGACGCCGGCCAATACATCCTTGATCACGACCTGTTTGCTCGCTTCGGAATTCCTGAAGCCTTCGTGCCGCTGATCAAACATGCTTGGGATGAAGAGCCTCCAGCTCTCAACTACGGCCGTTTCGATCTCGGATATGATGGCAAAAGTCCACCGAAGATGTTCGAGTACAATTGCGATACTCCTACATCGCTTCTCGAAGCAGCGGTCGTGCAGTGGCAATGGAAGGAGGATGTATACCCTCGTGACGACCAATTCAATAGTCTGCACGACAAGCTGGTGGCGAAATGGAAGGACATCAAACCCTACCTCAAGTCACAGCGCGTCCACTTTACGCATGTTAACGACCATGCGGGCGAAGATACGATAACGGTAGGTTACCATCGTGACCTTGCAGAACGTGCGGGAATCGAATCGGTGCCTCTTTTCACACAGGACATTGGCTGGGATTCCGCTAAGAAACGATTCGTCGATATCGAGTGCAACTCAATCGACGTGCTATTTCATCTGTATCCGTGGGAGTGGTTGGTGAACGAGGATTTCGCATCGCATATCGTCGAGTCCTATGACGAGATGCAGTGGATTGAACCGATCTGGAAGATGATGTGGAGCAATAAAGCTCTACTCGCCGTCCTTTGGGAACTCTTTCCGGAACATCCAAATCTTCTGCCGACCCACTTCGAGCCGCAAGGTGATAACTATGTCAAGAAGCCACTCCTCGCTCGGGAAGGTGCCAACGTTACTGTCGTGAAGGGAGGCCTTGAGGTCTCCCAGACCGATGGCGACTACGGTTACGAAGGCTATATCTATCAGCACCTCTACGAGCTACCTGATTTCGGTGGTAATCGCCCCGTCATCGGAAGTTGGATTGTAGACGGTGAGCCGGCAGGCATGGGCATTCGTGAAGGCGGACTCATTACGGGTAATACAGGCAAGTTCGTACCTCATGTGTTCACTCCGCGCTAACAGGCGGTAATCTGTTTACGGGCGGCTGGAGAAATTCAGCCGCCTTTTCTTTTATATATACAGTTACTCGTATTAATTTAGGCTCTTTGTTGAATTTTATCCGAAAGTGAAGGTATATGCGTCGAGCGTGCCGGAGATGACGTCGATCTCCAGGGTGTGTACTTGCGCATTTGAAAGGTGGACGAGCTTATAGAGCTTGTCGGCACTGATGGTCATGGTGCCATCCGCTGCGACATCAGCGCCCGCATTTGCACCGATTGGTGCGCCATCGAGAAGTATCTTGACCTTCGCAGATGGGTTGCCGGTCGCAACCATGTACACATCTCGGGCGGTGAATTTGTATACGATCTTGGCACTTGTGTCTGAAGTTTCCGCGTATTCAGGATGGAAGTTCCATGAGCCGCCGAGGTAGAGTGCGTTTCCATAAAGAGTCTCGGGCACCGAGAGCTGCTGCGTTCCTTGCTGGCCCTGCGTGCCATTCGCGAGGAATTGATTTCGGTTCGAGCCAAAATAGGTCTCAGGACTCGCAATCTGATCAGGATCCGTAATGGCGCCGGACGGGTTAACTGTACCGCTTGAAACAGTGGTCGAAAGGCCTTCGTTCGTGTTCCGCTCTTTCAATGCTTTTTGGATTGCCGCTTCGGTTTGTGCGTAATCGCCTTCGCCTGAATGGCTGTACACGACGAATCCGTCGCTATCCACGAGGTATATCTGTGGCCAGTATTCATTGCCGAATGCGTTCCAGGTGCCATAGTCGTTATCGAGCACGATCGGGTAGGTGATGCCGAGACTCTTCGCAGCTGCTGCGACATTGGATGCGACCTTCTCGAAGGCGAACTCTGGCGTATGAACGCCAACAATCTCGAGGCCTTCTCCAGAATATTTCTTGTACCATGCTTCAACAAACGGAATCTCTCGTTCGCAATTGATGCAACTATAATCCCAGAAGTCGATAAGCACGACTTTTCCCTTAAGTCCGGCGAAGGTGATTGACGAACCGTTGGTGTTCAAGTATCCGCTTGCATTCGTAATCTCCGGAGTGCGAGGGTAGATGAGCGCCTTTGCAGCGATTCGCGCTTTTGCATCCATCGGGGAACTGGTGCTAGTCGTGCTGGCCGCGCCTATGGTGAGCGTAGAACTATCCGCGTATGAAGCGCCAGGTGCAATCTGCGGCTGGCCCGCTGTGACGGGACCTGAATTTTTCAGGAGGTGCTGCTCGAGGGTGGAAATATCGAGGAAGTTTGCGTTCGCAAAGGCGAGTTCAAACTTCTGATCGAGACTGAATGCGATAGCAAGGCCGATCAATAAGAAAAGCACGCCGATGCCACGACGCAGCCATCCCTTCGGATCTGCAGCAATGCCGACCTTCTGCAAGAACTTCTGTCCTGCAACAGCAACGATGAGGAGCGTGACACAGAGGCCGGCAGCATACGCGAAAAGGTATGCCGTGCCAGCGAGCAGGCTCGCCGGCAAGATGCTCGCGATGATGAGGAAGTATGTCGGGCTGCAGCTCGAGAACACTGGCCCCAGCGACGCGCCCACGATCACATCGCCCCAGAAGCTCTGTTGCACGTATCCCTTGCCAAGCAGCTTATTGGAGTTCCGATTCAGCTTCGCAAGAAATGGCAGATGATCTCAGATAGCAGGGAAGACCATCGCGAGCCCCACAAGGATGATGATCACGCCGGACGCGATATGCCAGAATGATTGCGGCACCATGATGAACGAGGTGCTCACCTTGAGTATGAAAGTAAATAGGATGACGGAGAGTCCGAGCGAGACGGTAACGGTAACAGCTCGGCGAATGCTCGTGCCACCGGCAAGTGTCCCGCCCACGATGATTGGTAAAAGCGCGAGAGTACACGGAGCAAACACGGTGAGGACGCCGGCCAAGAGCGCGACAAAGAAAAGTATCATACTCTGATTATACCTCAGCCATATTTACGCAAGTAAATAGAAAAGACCGACAGCGTGAGCATGTCGGCCTTTAGGTTTCGCCTATTGCGAATGTGGGAGTAGAAGAGCATAGAGCTTGAGCAGCCGCAGACTCTGGATTGTTACGGCGCTGTAACCCATATAGCATTCTAATTCCTCAGCAAATTTCTGCGCGTCACGGTAGAGCCCGTGCGCATTGATCGCATAGGAGCGGTGTCCGTAGATGACCAGCTCGAACGTCGGTTCGTTCAGGTGCATATTGATGTTGCAGCCCGAATGATCTCTCATTGTACGCAATCGTTGTCCGAAATCTTCGGGCTCGGCCACCATCCGTTCCATGCCATGCTCGGTGAGTACGGCGCAGATCGGTGTTGATGAGCCTTGCACGAGCAGCGGATAGTACACCACTGCTTCGACGAGGGACGCGGTAGCAAATGAGGGTAGAAAGTTTTCCATAGATACCTCCTGATACGCGGAGACATCCACCACCACGGCATTTTTAATGTCCTTTGCCTGGTACAAATATACAATACTTTGATTATTTTGGAAAGGTAAAAGCCGGACTGGTGGGTCCGGCTTTGAGAACTCAGGCACTAAGGTATTAGATGGTATAAATCCTGCTGAGCGCAGCATAGAAGCTGGTCATTGGATCTGGCCACGTGAAAGCCCCATGTGGTAGCTTGAAATCCGGTAATTTGAACTCAGGCACTACCGGAAAAGGCACCATCACCTGTATAAAGGAAAATAACATAAACCCCTCCAAAAGAGCTCGGCGACAAAGTGTCGCCGGTCTTCCTACGATAGCAACAGACTCAGCAGTGTCAACGAATTAGCTGAGGAGAGCGTCCACCACTTCCTTCACGACACCACCATCTGCCTGGCCCTTGAGGTCTTTCATGAGCGAACCGATCAGCTTGCCGCTTTCGGATTTGCTTGAGATGCCGAGCTCGGCCATCTTCACTTTCACAATTGTCTCAACCTCTTCGCGACTCATCTGAGCAGGGAGGAACGACTCGATGACTGCAAGCTCTTCCTTTTCTGGTGCTGCAAGCTCAGGACGGCCAGCGTTCTCGAATTGCTCGATAGAGTCCTTGCGCTGGTTCGATGCGCGCTTGAGTACGGCCATCGCTTCCTCGTCCGTGAGGAATTCATCCGGCTTACGCTTTTTGGCAACGACTTCGTTCGTCATGGCGGTGGTGAGGGAACGGAGAGTGCGCAGGAGCACCTCGTCTCGCGCTTTCATTGCTCCCGGGATGCCTGCCTTTATTTCTTCATGGATCATATGGTCCTTAGTATATCGCATAAAAATAAAACGCCCACTAGAAATCTAGGGGCGATTTATCAAGTGCTGGAGTCGCTTATTCTTTTTAAGTGTTTAAGAACAACCTTTGATCCATGTCGTGATTGCCATTACAACCATCACGCCAATTATCAGATGGATTAAGAACCAAATAGTACAGGCGAGACGTAGCATACGTCCATGGGTCGTGATAAATGTGCTTGTGGCCGCGTGCCAGACCAATTTACCGAAGATCATGTCCGCAACTCCGACAAACGTAAGAAGGGGGTTCTGCAGCAGAAACGAAACCACGAACAGCGAACTACCGATCAATAGGTGGGCAATATAGTACGGTGTTGCGTATATGGACAGGAATTGCGTAGGCTGGGAAGCAGACGTGTCATTCATAACGCTCTCCTCTGGTTTATGACGATAAGATCAGATACTGAGGGAATAGTGACATATCTGAGGTTCGTGTCAAACACTTCGCTGGAGGTTGGATGGAAGCTCGTAGTATAATGGATGTATGTCAGTTCCACTTTTAGCTGCGATCATCGCGGTGCTTCTTATTGGCCAGGGATTCATGCTGTATTTCGTGGTGCGGGGAAATAAGCGGGCGTTGCCGCAGGCAATGCCCGACGACACACAGCTCCAAGCACAGAGCCAAGGTCTCATGCTTCTTCAGAAGCAGATCGAGAATCTCGCCCAATCTCTCGATGCCCGGATGGCCGAATCTTCCCGCAATGTGAACGACACGATGCGTTCCCAACTCGGCGAGTCCGCAAAACTCATCAAGGAAATCACGCAAGAGATCACGTCCGTGAAAGAGATCGGTCGCCAGACTCAAGGCTTTGCTGAACAGTTGCAGTCACTCCAGGACATCCTCAAGAATCCGAAGCAACGTGGTATTTTGGGCGAATACTATCTTGAGACTGTGCTCAAGAACGTGCTCCCTCCGGGCATGTATAAGATGCAGCATCCCTTCACAAACGGTGAGATCGTGGATGCTGCCGTATACGTGAACGATAAGATCGTGCCGATCGACTCCAAATTCTCCCTCGACAACTACAGCCGCTTCATTGCAGCTCCGATGGGAAGCTCGGACCGCGCAGCACTTGAGAAAGCATTCGTCGCAGATCTCAAGGTCCGTATCACCGAAACCGCTAAGTACATCCGCCCTGAAGAGGGAACTATGGATTTCGCCTTCATGTTCATTCCGTCCGAAGGTATCTATTACGACCTGCTCGTGAACTCAGTTGGCGCAGGAGAAGATGAGAATCTCATCCAGCGTGCCGCGACGAAGTATAAAGTCATCATAGTATCGCCGACGTCCTTCCTGGCATACCTCCAGACCGTCCTGCAGGGCCTTAAGGCGCTCGAGATCGAGCAGAAGGCCGTAATCATCCAGAAGCGCGTGGGCGAGCTGGGGAAGCACCTCGCGTCCTACGAGGAGTATTACCGCAAGCTCGGCACCTCCCTCGGCACTGCCGTTTCCCACTACAACAATGCATACAAAGAACTCGGCAAAGTGGACAAGGATGTGTATCGCATCGCAGAGTTTAAGATCGGCGTCGAGCCAGAACTGCTCGAGAAGCCATCTGAGCTCGAACTAGACTAACCGAGAAAATAAAAAAGCCGCCCGATTGCTCGAGCGGCTTTTTGGTTATGCAAACCGACTGGATCGTTCTGATAACCGAATTGCCTGTATCATCTCGTAGAGAATCCACAGAAGCAGGATGACAGCGGACGTGATATCGAACCCCCACAGAAAGGCAAGACCTTGCCAGTTTGTGTGGTCCGTGCCGAAGTTGCCGCCCCACCAATGCATGAAGCCCGGCCACCACCCCGACGGGAAATTGGTCCGTGACCAGAGGGCGAAGAATATCCCTCCCAGCGGACTCGCGTTGAGACAGGCCATAAGAGCCATTCCTAGATGCAGGCCGAACGTCTTTGAGATTGCTAGACGAAACATAAAGAACTCCCCTTGTTAGAGTTGAGCGCATTCTGCGCAGATAAGCCAATCTTTACTCTAGTACTGTTGTGCCAGGAGTCAAGGACGAGGAGTGCGTTCTGAGGCTCTATCCCAGCCTCTTGCGTTTTATTCAAAACCCGTTAGAATAGCCATATTATGCCTTACGCAGTGATCAAAACGGGCGGAAAACAGTATGTAGTAGAGCCAGGACTGACGCTTACCATCGAGAAGCTCGGTCGCGGTTCGTTCACGCAGGACCTCAAAAAGGGTGATTCTGTTACCTTTTCTGAGGTACTTCTTACCGATGATGGCTCAACTGCGAAGGTGGGAACTCCTATGGTTTCGGGCGCTACCGTAACAGCGACCGTACAGGCCGTCGGCCGTCTGCCGAAGGTTGAGGTGGTCAAGTACAAGGCAAAGAGCCGCTACCTCAAGCGCCGCGGCCATCGCCAGCCATTCGTGCGCGTTCGCATCGATTCGATCGCGTAACCTCCAAAAGACCCGCCTTGCGGGTCTTTTGCTTTTGTGGCATTATTCGTCTAGTATCGATTCCGCTCGGTTTTCCCTAAGGAGGAACCAATGGACCTTGAACTTGAGCTCATAAGCATGGTGCCTCTGATGCTCACCCTGACAGTCAGTAGTGCCATCGTGGGTGTAGTGATAGGCATCTTGCATTACAGCCGAATGATCGGAGGAGTACTGGGGACCAGATTGTGCTCTATCTCAGGAATAATGCTGGGTAGTTTCACAGCTATTTTTCTTTATTCGGAATGGAATCTGGAGCTTGCGACCTTTCAGCAGATATTGATGGGTTGCGGTTTCATCGCAGGTGCAAGCACTCTTTATTACGTGTGTATCTGGTGCGCCGAATGGGTCACCATGCGCGCCTTTGAAATTGTTCATGGTTTCGTGCGTATATTCCGACGTTGGACAAAAAACCCGCCTCCTTGAGGCGGGTTTTAGTTTTATGTTTCCTTACGATTCTGCAAAGCGCCCGACAGGGTAGGGGCATCGGCATATTCGAGTTCGGAGCCGGTTGAGAGGCCGCGCCCGAGCACTGATAGCTTAAGATGGCCACGGAGCGGAGCGAGGAGCTCACGTACGCGATCTGCTGTGTGTTCGCCTTCACTTGTAGCAGAGAGCGCGAGTACGATCTCTGCAAGGTCGCCGCGAGTGCGTCGCTCGACGCGTTCAACCAATTCCTGTTCTCGGATGTGGCCTTTGCCCGAAAGGGTGAGCACTCCGCCCAGTACGAAATATCGGCCGCGATATGCGCCAGTCCGTTCCACTGCGAGCAAGTCTTGGTCCTTCTCAATAAGCATGAGAATCGAGTCGTCACGGTTCGGATCACTGCAGTAATTGCATATATCAGCTGCGCCGCTCCAGAAGCGCATGCACTCGCGGCACTGGCGCACATTCGCATTCAGATCTCGGATGAGATCTGCCATGCGGCTGCGGTCGCTTTGGGAAGCTGAGAGGAGATAATACACGAAGCGCTTCGCTTGTCGCGGGCCGATGCCCGGCAACCGCTCAAACGCACGTGCGAGATCTTCGACGCGATCAGCCATACTAGAATTCGTTCGCGAGGCCGCCGTATCCTTGCTTGTCTATGGACTGGAAGCTGGTGCGCTTGTCGTCGAAGTACAGCTCGACCATGCCCGTCGGACCATTACGATGCTTCTCAACCAGGATCTCGGCAATGTTCTGGCGATCGCTATCCGGCTTGCCCTTGTCTTCGCGATGAATGAACATCACAACGTCCGCGTCTTGCTCGATCGAACCGGAGTCGCGAAGGTCTGAAAGACGCGGCTTGCCGCCACGCTGCTCAACAGCACGAGAGAGCTGCGAGAGCGCAAGCACGGGCACCTCAAGTTCGCGAGCAAGACCTTTGAGGGAGCGCGAGATCTCTGTCACTTGCTGCACGACGTTATCTGAGTTGCGTGAGCTTGTCGGTGCCATGAGCTGAAGGTAGTCCACAATGATGAGCCCGATACCGCGTTCACGCTTCAGACGGCGCGCGACAGCACGCATCGAGAGGATGTTATTTCCTGGCTTATCGTCGATATAGATCGGTGCTTTGGAAAGCACTTCGATCGTATCGCGGATGCGGTCGAAGTCTTCCTGTGCGTGAACGGCTCCCGTGCGGAGCTTCCATGAGTTCACGTATGACTCTGCTGAGAGCATACGGTCAATGATCTGCTCGGCGCTCATTTCGAGCGAGAAGATGCCAACTGGCACATTGTGGCGCACTGCCGCGTTGCGGGCGATGTCCATCGCGAACGACGTCTTACCAACCGACGGACGGGCAGCGAGGATGATGAGGTCTGAAGGATGGAGGCCTGAGAGGAGACTATCGAGCTCAGGGAAGCCAGTCGGGGTGCCGCGAATCGCATCCTTGTTCTTGGACATCGTCTCGATGCGTTCCCATGCGTCATCCATCTTTTCAGAAATTGCCACGAACTTGTGCGTTGCAGATGCGTTTCCGATCGCGTAGATCGCTTTTTCAGCGCTATCAAGTACTTCCGCATTGTCGCGGGATTCGTCGTATGCTGCCTCGGTGATGTCATACGCGGTCTCGATCAGGGCGCGCATGAGATGCTTTCGAGCCACGAGCTCGGCATAGTACGCATAGTTGCCCGGTGCGGGTGCGCTGTTCGCGAGCTCTGCTACGTACGCGCGGCCGCCCACACGTTCAAGGAGACTATTCGCTTGAAGGCGCTCAGTAAGTGAAAGAATGTCGATCGGTTCACCGCGCTCAGAAAGCTCGCGCATCGTCTCGTAGATATGCTTGTGTTTCTCAGCGTAAAAAGAGTCGCCGCGGATCAGATCGCCCACGTCATGGATCGCATCTGGCTTGAGCAGCAAAGCGCCCAAGAGGGCTCGCTCAGATTCGATACTCTGAGGGGGAACGCGCATGGTGGGATCGCTCATCTGCTTATTTTATCACTTGCCGGCGGAGTTTGGCAGCATCGTGAAAATAGGCCCTTCTGGCGAGTCTTCCACACGATATCCCCTGGTTGCCAACTTCTCACGTAAGGTGTCGGCCTTCTCGAAATCACGACTGAGACGAGCCTTTTCACGAGCCGCGGCGACGCTCTGGAGGTCTTCAGGGAGCTCTTTAAGCGTGAGCTGACGTGCTTGCTCGGGCGGGTTCATGAGCGAAAGTCCAAGAATCGGTTCTGCAACCTTGAGCACCCCGAGCTTTTCTTTTGCAGTGAACTCGTCGTCTCGCAAGACTTCCCAGAGATAGGCGAGCGCCTGCGGTGTGCCGACATCATCCTGCAAGAGCATGAGCATCTTGTTTTCTGCTGGGGTTGAGACGCTCACGCCCTTTGCTGAAAGATGAATCGCAGCCGAAAGCTTCCAAAGGCGATGCAGTGCTTCGTTGCTTGCCGCAATTGCATCCCACGAGAAGGAAAGGGGAGAGCGATAGTGTGCTTGCAAGAAAAAATAACGAAGTGCGAGCGGATGCATGCCGCGCTCGGTCACGTCTGAGACGTAGAAGTCGTTCTTCAGTGATTTAGAAACTTTCTCACCGCCAATATTAAGGAATGCGACGTGCATCCAGTACCGCACGAACGGATGCTCAAAGACTCCTTCGGATTGTGCGATCTCGTTGTTGTGATGGATAGCAATGTGATCGATACCTCCGGTGTGGATGTCGATTTCCGTGCCAAGCAGGGCGCGGATCATCGCTGAACACTCGATGTGCCAACCAGGAAAACCAAGACCCCATGGGCTAGACCATTCCTGCTGGCGACGTGCTCCAGGTGGAGAGAACTTCCAGAGAGCGAAATCCGCAGGATTCCGCTTCTCCTTATTCTCCGCAATACGATGATGTGCTGCCACATTAATTCGCTCCTCGAGCGAGGCTGCATCGCCTGCTTTCAGTTCAGCGTCGCTTAAGCCTCCGAGCTTGCCATAGTCTGCGAACTTACTAGTGTCGTAATAAATGCCGTCATGCGTGCGGTAGGTGTACCCCTTCTTCTCGAGTTCTTGCACCATCTTGATCTGTTCATTTATATATTCAGTCGCTCGAGGGAAGAGGATATGTGCGGTATCGAGATTTAAGAGTTTGATGTCTTCTATGAAAAGGTCCGTGTAACGGTTCGCAATATCAGACGCGCGTAATCCTTGCTCATGCGCGCTTTTCTCCATTTTATCTTCACCGATGCTCGGATCGCCCTTGCTGTCGCCGGTGAGGTGCCCGACGTCAGTGATGTTGATCACGTGCCGGAGATGGTATCCGGAAGAGCGAAGCGTCCGCGCCACAAGATCTGCGAACACGTACGCTCGCATATTCCCGATATGTGCCCGGCTATATACGGTTGGGCCGCAAGAATACATCGTCGCGAACCCAGGCTTAATCGGAATGAAGGCCTCTTTTTTTCCGGAAAGAGTATTTGAAAAAAACAAGGTGCCCGAGGTGGTGCTAGCGTCAGACTTCTTCTTCGGGAAGGGCCACATATTCCCTTTATAATACCGCACTTTTACGGCTGTGCTAGAGCCAGCGACGGTGCTTTGAATAGACGATCAAGAAAATAGACGAGGCGAAGATGATAGAGAGGATGATCCAGAATGCGTGCGGATCGTTTGCGAATGGCGCGTCGGAGACGTTCATCTGGAAGAGGTCGGTGATGAGTCCGAGCGGGAGCGTGATAGATGCGATCACGGTAAGGTCCTTCATGACGGAGTTCTGCGAAGCGGAGAGAAGCGAATCGTTCGTCTCGCGCAATACGCCTGCAACTTCTCGGTACGAAGACACGAGTGAAGCGACGTGATCATGCTCTGCCTGCACGCGCTGCGCGCGCTCCACGAATCGCTTGCCGAAGAATGTCGGTGCGCAGAGGTCTGTCAGGAAAAGAGGAAGCGATTCAGCGTGACGCTTCATGATCGTATCGAAGCGCAAGAGCACGCGGTTCGTTTCCGAGATGAGACGGACCGTCTGTTTTTCTTTGCCGCCGAAAATATCTCGCTCGATACGATCGATAGTGACACTCATCTCTTCAACTTCTTCTCGGATGGCACCATAGAGACGACGGAAGATGCGTTCCAGAAGGGCATCTGCAGACTCTATGTTCCCATGGAGGCCAAGCAGCTCTTCAGCCTCGAAAACCTTATGCAGATTATGGATAGATTTGATGATCTCATATCGCGCAGTAATGAGAAAATTCTTTCCGACGATGAAGTCAACTTCTTGGCTTTTGGTTCCGCCGTTGGGGTCCGTGGTGGGGAAGTGAAGAACAAGATAGAGGTAACGTGGAGAAGCAAGCGAGAGCGGATAAGGAGTTGCCGTTGCAATTTCTTCCTCCACTCGCGCATCGATGCCGAATTCCTGCATGACGCGCGAAAGCTCGTCACGTGTCGGTGACTCAAGATCGATCCATGCAATGCGTCCTCGCTCATGACGAGTGATCATATGAATAAGTATACGCGCTCGAGTCTCATCTACAGGCAGCTATACACAGCGCGCCCATGCGTGATGGTATACTGGCCACACTATGCAATTCGATGATGAAGAAGAAAAAGTTGAAGAAGGGTCAGTAGGGCAGAAAGGATTTTTTTCAGGAGCACGACTCGCGATCGCATTCGTACTCGTGCTCGTAGGAGGTGTGGTAGGCGGAATAATTATTGGCGCTCATGGTGGAGCTCGCATGCTCGCAACGGTTCCTGTGATCGGCAGTTCACTCGATGCAACGCCAGATGCTTCGGTCGATTTTACCGATTTCTGGGAGGTATATAACGCGCTCAAGACGAACTACGTCGTGACGCATGCGTCGTCGACGCTTCCGACCAAGCAGCAAGAGATGTGGGGGGCGATCCAAGGCCTCACCTCATCATATGGCGACCCATATACGGTCTTCTTTCCGCCGGTCCAAGCGAAGCAATTCCAAGATGATATCTCGGGCAGTTTCGGCGGCATCGGTCTGGAATTGGCTGTAAACAAGGACGGAATCCTCACTTCAATCGCTGCTCTTAAGGATACGCCAGCATATAAGGCAGGTATCAAGCCAGGCGATCTCGTCATCGCGATAAACGGCAAGACAACTGAAGGCTTCTCGGTCGATGATGCAGTTCATGCCATCCGAGGTCCGAAAGGCACCACCGTCACACTCACGTTGCTTCGTAACGGCGAGCAGAAAGAAGCGAAAATGGTTCGTGACACCATCCAGGTTCCGGAGATCGATTATGGTCTTGATAAGACGACGGGTGTCTATCGAATCGCTCTTTATGAGTTCACGGCAAATTCTGCTGATCTCTTCGACACTGCGTTCACTGCATTTAAGAATTCTGGTGCAAGCAAGCTCATTATTGACTTGCGTGGCAACCCGGGCGGCTACCTTGATGCTGCAGTATCTATCGCAAGTCACTTCCTTCCGAAGGGTGATGTGATCGTGACGGAAGACTATGCAGGCAAACAGCAGAATGATGTGCATGTCAGCAAGGGAACGAACGACCTACCTGCTGGCACGAAGGTTGCCGTTCTTATCGATCAGGGCTCTGCTTCCGCCTCGGAGATTCTTTCCGGAGCACTTCAGGATCATCATGTCGCGACTCTGGTGGGAACGCGCTCGTTCGGCAAGGGTTCGGTGCAGCAGCTCATCGATGTGGATGGCGGTTCGCTGAAGGTAACGGTCGCTCGCTGGCTCACGCCGGCTGGCCACTGGATCATGGGAAATGGCATCACTCCCGATATTACGTCAATTATCGCGACGAGTACTCCCCCTGGACAGGATCCACAATTGAAGCGCGCCCAAGACTTTTTGACTACCGGCAAGTAACAAGATAGGATAAGGACACTATGAAAGTCGTACTAACCAAAGACGTGCGGAATATGGGCAGGGCAGGGCAGGTGCTCGAAGTATCGGACGGACACGCAGTTAACTTCCTCTTTCCTCGGAAATTGGCAGTAAACGCGACTGCAACAAACATGAAGCAGGCTGAAATGCGCCAGAAGCAGTATGACGATCAGAAGGCTATAAACGCCGGAATGATCAAGGAAAAGCTCGCATATCTCGCAGAGAACACGCTTACCATCACTAAGAAGGCGAATGAGAAGGGTCATCTTTATGACGCAGTCGGCGTAGACGACCTTGCAAAGACAACCGGCCTTCCACAGGACGTCATCGCCCTTGAGAAGCCAATCAAGGAAGTCGGCTCATATGAGGTCCCAGTTTCATCTGGTGAGACATTCGGCTCGTTCCAGCTCGTTATTGTTGCTGAGTAAGAAAAGAAAAAAGAAAAACCCTCGCAATTGCGAGGGTTTTTCTTTTTTGTCTTTTTAGATAACGTGGACAATCTTCTTGCGCTGGATGGTTCCGTCGAAGTTGGTCTTGCGGAATTCTTTGAAAGTTACGGTGCCTTTCTGAAGAGCAAAAAGGGTGTGGTCCTTACCGATAGCGACATTCTTTCCTGCTTCGATCTTGGTGCCGCGCTGACGTACGATCACCATTCCTGGACCTGCAGCCTGGCCGTCCGCGAGCTTAACGCCGAGGTATTTCGGATTTGATGTGTTTAGGTTTTTGGCTGAGCCGCCTGCTTTTGTATGTGCCATAAGGTATACTAGATGTAGTTATGACTGTACCAGAATCCAGTAAAGAAGGCAACAAATTATGGCTGAAAACTCATAAAACAGCCTTAATTCTAGCTATTTTAGTCCTGACGGCCTCTGCCAGCTTCGGGCTGGGCATGATGGCCGAGCGGAGCCTGGATATAAGCCCTAAAACTGCCGTATGATCGCCCTCGACATCGAAGCCAGCAGTCCGAACGTCGCCACCGGTTCTATCCTCACCTTGGGGGCTGTGGACACGGATGACCCGACAAACCAGTTCTATGACGAGTGCCACATCTGGAAAGGTGCTCATATTACAGACGAAGCCCTCGCCGTGAACGGCTTTAGCAGGGAAGAGGCCGTAGATCCTGAGAAGAAGACCGAGGCAGAGCTCGTTGCTGCTTTTCTCGCGTGGGCAACCGATCGACCGCAGCAGCTCACTCTCGTGGGCCAGAATCCTGCCTTTGATCGAGACTATATTCGTGCAGCGTGCGCACGTGCCGGATTGGAGTCTCCATTTGCGGACCGCACGCTCGATACGCATTCGCTCTGTTGGATGCATATGCAGCTGCGTGGCGTGCCGCAGCCGACGCACGATCGGCATACG
>JARIGM010000009.1 GCA_029288865.1 Candidatus Kaiserbacteria bacterium | reverse complement strand
CGCCCATTGCGGAAGATTCTCGACTGCGGCCTCCCGTAGGAGTATGGGCCGTGTCTCAGTCCCATCGGTGGGGGTCAGCCTCTCAGCTCCCCTAAACGTCGTAGCCTTGGTAGGCCATTACCCTACCAACTAGCTGATATTACGCATGCCGCTCCTGTAGCGAAAAACTTTACTCTTACGAGACCATCCAGTATTACCCCACCTTTCGATGAGCTATTCTGGACTACAGGGTACGTTCATACGTGTTACTACCTCGTCTGCCACTGGTATTGCTACCCGTTCGACTTGCATGCCTTATCCACGCCGCCAGCATTCATCCTGAGCTAGGATCAAACTCTAACTAAGAATAGGCGGAGCACAAGAAAATATTTCTTATTGCTTCTACCTTTACTAGACAAAACTATTTAATTATCGATGAACAAAGTATCCCCGCCCTTTATTCAAGGGGCGATAAGGCCATACTATACTGCCTGGCGGAGCACGTCAAGCGCAGCCAGAGGAGCGTCCAATTGGCCAAAATATCCAGTAAATATAAGACAAACGGCTCCCCCTTCGGGAGAGCCGTTGCGTCCATTTCGGACGTCCCTGGCATATGGTCACCAGGCTACTTATCGCTGGGAGTTCCAACCGGCGCCGAAACGGGCTCCGTACTTTGCACGGGCACCATGGCGCGAAGGAAACCAGGGGTGAAAAAGAGCGGGTAGAACATCTGAACCTCTATTTGTTGGCCTGTCCGTAATGAGCAAGCCTTTGGATAGTACCCGATAGGTATTGAGAATTCAAGCTTAACTACACGGCTCGTTGGAGATGGTATAGGAATGCTGGTATCGCTGCGGGAGATCTGAGTTCGGGTAGTTGCACAAATACGTCGCATCTTGCACGTTCCAGTTAGCCTCTCGATACCCTGCATGTGAGAAAAGCCCTCCTGCGGTAATAGGATTTTCAACCGTACTCCAAGCTGAAAGAATGTAATATTTGCCATCGCTCGAATACATGTAGCAGGCGCCTCCACTCTTGTACCCGGCCACCACATCGGTCGGGAGCGGATCCTTCGGCAGGGCCGCTATATATTTCCCTGCCACGAGTCCCGGTACCCAGTCCGAGGTTACCTGGTCTGGCGCAGTGGCCGTCTTACATCCAGGATCCATATAGACAGTATTCATTCCCCCGGTAGAGGGATAGCTTCCGTTATCATCATAATAAAGTTGAACCGCCTTATTCACTTCTGTAATGTCAGACTGACGCTGCGCATCGCGGGCTTTTGAGCGGACCGTGTTGAGGCTTACCAATATCACCGAGGAAAGCACACCGATGATTGCGATCACGACCAGCAATTCAATGAGCGTAAAGCCGCGATCTTTCATCTATTGAGTATACATTTTCTGCATTAATTTTTATGAAGATTTTTCACAGAACACATTTCACTTTGCACAAGTTGGCAGCATGCCGCGTGAGGAGTAGAATGAGTGGAGCCGTCAAACCTTAGCCGATGATCCAGTTACGAAAAAAACGTGAGTACGTGGTCGTGTCCGTGGGAGGTTCCCTCATCGTTCCTGATGGGGTCGATACGACGTTTCTCCAAGATTTCCATAGTTTGATTGTCGACAAGATAGGAACTGGCCTATCTTTTTTTATTATCACTGGGGGTGGAAAGACTGCGCGTCGGTATCAAGAAGCAGCCACCGAAACGCATGGCGGCATGTCACGCGACGATCTCGATTGGCTCGGCATCCACTCAACTCGCCTGAACGCTCATCTCTTCCGTACAATCTTCTCTGAACACGCACAGCCTCGCATCGTGAAAAACCCGACCAAACGCGTAAGCGGCAAAGCGCCTGTAATCATTGGCGCAGGCTGGAAACCAGGATGGTCGACTGACTATTGTGCAGTACTCGCAGCAAAACAGCTTGGAGCAAAGAAAATGGTAAACCTTTCTAATATCGATTACGTGTACGACAAGGATCCGCGCAAATTCCCTGATGCAAAAAAGATCGAAGAGATCGGATGGAAGGAATTCCGCACACTGATTCCGAAGGAATGGGACCCGGGTTTGTCTTCCCCATTCGACCCAGTCGCTGCACGCGAAGCTGAAAGCTTGGGCCTGGAAGTCGCAATCATTAATGGCACGAAGCTCGAGGAGTTCGACAACTACCTTTCGGGCAAACCGTTCATCGGCAGCGTCATCAAATAAGCTCGCCCTACAAGCTACGCACCCAATTCTCGAAGCGCCGCCTTGGCGTAGTGACGGATAGCCTCTTGGATTCCCCACGACGGATCATCAAGTTCTGCAGCAGTGAACCAATGCAACCCTTCGCTCTTTTCATGATCACTCTCGAACGTATCGCGCGTTGAGGAAGTCGCAAAATAGACGAGGCTTAAGTGCTGATGGGTATCGCTGATCGGATGAATGTTCATGAATCGAGGTGGCAGTAGTTCTTGATACGTTCCGGCTTCAGTAATCTGGGGAACCTCTCCAACGAGCTGCACATCCAGCCCAACTTCTTCTTTCACTTCACGAAGTCCAGCTGCTTCTGGAGTCTCGTCTAATTCGATATGACCGCCTGGTACGAGCCACATCTTGTATTTGTCATGCTTGCGGAGCAGTACGGCGTCGCCATTCACGACATAGACGTCCACTGTGTAGTCGATCTTGTCGTGGATATGCGGCATAAGGCTTATGTAAAAATAGGCAACGCATCAATCTGCGCATGCAACTCTTCGAGCGTCCCGTCATTCATTACCTTAAAGTCAGATTCTGCTAACGCGCCAAAGATATTTTGTTTTGTCGGATCATCTGGATTAGATTCTTTCTGCTGTTGGTCTAGCCATTTCTCAAATGTGACGTTGTCCTTTTCACTTCCGCGGGCCATTGCGCGTTCATACCGTATAGCTGGATCAGCATCTACGCCAATCACTTTTCCGCCGAGCTCTTTAATGCGACGTACTTCAGCGACTGCACGGAGCGATTCAATGATGGCGTCTCCTCCTTCAGCCTGCGCTCGTTCATAGAGCGAATCAATAATAAATGCCGGCCCATTTTTGGCCCGCATATCATTCGAGACCTCAATCATTGAATCTCGATTCACGGGCATTCCTCGTCGGACAATCTCTTCGGTAATGAACCCGCTTGCCGAGTAGTGATGAAAACCTTTCTTCTGTATGAGATAGTCAACCACTGTTCCTTTCCCTGCTCCGAACGATCCAGTGAGACCGATAATCATACGTTCAGGCTATTTCTTTTTCTTCGAAGCGACCTGCACGTCTTTCGCGAAGACCGTTGCAAGCGGAATGAGCAGTGGTGCTGCAAGCAAGATAGATGAGTACGTTCCCGCAATGACACCAACAAGAATGACGATCGCGAAATTGATGGTTGCAGAAGCGCCTACGAATACGAGTGCAAGAAGGGCGAGCACGACAGTAAGCGACGTATTGATCGAACGTCCCAGAGTTTCAGTGATTGATTTACCAACTGTCACATCGAACGATTCCTTGATGTGCGCATGCGCGTTGTGGTTCAGGTGTTCGCGGATGCGGTCGAAGATGACGATGGTATCGTTCACGGAGTAACCGAGAATAGCGAGGAGGGCGACCACAAAAAGTGAATCGACTTGTGCGCCGGTGAAGTGGCAGAGGATCGCGTAGAAACCAGTCGGAATGACAATGTCATGCACAAGAATAGCGATCACGATGAGACCATATACCCATGAGGATACTGGCTTCGAGACACGACGGAATGCCCATGCGATGTAAAGAACGATCGCAGCGATGACGGCAACGAGGGCCCAGATAGCTTTCGTGCCGAGCTCTGATCCGAGCGATGGCCCGACTGAGGTGAAACGGTCTTCGGTAAGCTTGGTCGTACCTCCTTCAGCAAGAGCTGTAAGGACTGCCTGGTGCTCTGTTGGCGTGAGGGTGCGTGAACGAAGCGTGATGCCGTTCGTGCCGCTCTGACGGACTGAGATCTCGCCGAGTGAGAGTGGAGCGAGTTCCTTCTGGACAGTCGTAACATCAGGACGCGCTGCGGTATACGTGACTTCCACAAGCGAACCGCCGGTGAAGTCGATCGAAAGCGGAAGGCCGAACACAGTGATCGCGCCGATAGCGACTGCGAGCAGCAAGCCGGTGATGATGAAGAAGATTGTTCGGTGGTTGACGATGTACATACGCGTTTATGATTTTGGTTCGCTAACTGATGGGATAGACTTTGCAGTCATGAAGCCGCTGCCGAGCAGCCAGCGCCATGCTCCCTTCACATCGTTCGGGAGGACGGCAAGCATGAATACGCGAGAGATGAATACTGCCGAGATGAGCGAAGCGATGACACCGAAGCCGAAGACGAGTGCGAAGCCTTGTACGATCGAAGTGCCGAGCCAGAACAGGATCACTGCAGAGATGAGCATGGTGAGGTGACCGTCACGGATTGCAGGCCATGCACGACCGAATCCGATAGTCAGCGCCTCATGCGCACCCTTCCCTGTCTTGAGCTCTTCCTTGAAGCGCTCGAAGATAAGCACGTTCGCGTCCACCGCCATACCGATGGAAAGGATGAAGCCAGCGATACCAGAAGCAGTGAGCGTGATCGGCACGACCTTGATTACGGCGATAGTAATGAGCACGTAGATGACAAGCGCGACCGACGCGATGAAGCCTGGAACGCGATACCAGAGGATCATGAAGAGAGCGACGAGCGCGAAGCCGATGAGACTTGCATTGAGTCCGTCCTTGTATGCGACGCCACCAAGAGTCGGGCCCACGGTGTTGCTCGATTCAAGCGCGATAGGCACTGGAAGCGCGCCGAAGTTGAGGTTCTGCACGAGAGTCTTCGCATCGTTTGCAGTGAACGTACCAGTAATCTGAGCCGTGCCGCCTGGAATCGCTTCCTGCACGACTGGTGCCGAGATCACATTGCCGTCGAGGACGATAGCGATCTGCTTGCCCACATTCTGCGCAGTGAGCTGTTCGAAGAGCTTCGCCCCTTGATCATTGAAATGAAGGAGTACCATCGGTGAGCCGGCGACAGCTCCTGCGCTATTACCCGTACCGAACTGGAGTTCAGCATTTTTGAGATACGCACCAGTGAGCGCAGTCGGGATAAGTGTCGGCTGCGCCGAGGTGCTCGCCGTAACGCCAGCGATCTGTCCGACGCTCACACTACTTGAAGCAGCTGGCTGCACGAGTGCGAAGGTGAGGACTGGAGTCTTTCCAATCGCATCGACTGCTGCCTTCACGTCAGTCACGCCAGGAAGCTCCACGAGGAGGCGATCTTCCTGCTGGCCAGCGACCGCGCTTGAGTGCTCAAGCTGCACGAGCGGCTCCGCCACGCCGAAGAGGTTCACGCGGCGGTCGATGACGTCACGGAGCGATTCGAGTGCGCCCTGCTTGTCTGCAGTGACCTTCGAGGTGTCTGCTTGATAGATGAGCTCAGTACCGCCCGAGAGATCGAGACCGGTCTTTACGGAAAAGTGCGACTTCGGCGCGTTTGTGGAGAGCACGAACCAGCCCAAGAGGCCGGCGAGGACCAAAACGAGAACAGCGGGAGCGATACGGCGGATCATGATGTGCGGGCTATAAATTGAAAGGTATGCAGCTAGTGTACGGATTTTTCAAGCTTTCGCAAACGGATGACATTCCGGAAAAGACAGGCGACAGCGAGCGGCCCCACCCCTCCCGGCACGGGCGTGAAAATAAGGGCTTTTTCAGCACAGGCCGGATCGATGTCTCCTACGATCGCGCCATTGGATTCTGAGGTGCCCGCGTCGATCAGCACGGCCCCTTCCTTAACCTGTTCAGGACCGAGGAAATGCGGCGAACCAGCACCCGACACGATGATATCCGCATGCGGAAGCAATGAATGATCGCCGGAGCTTCGGGTGATGACTGAGACATCTGCACCCATGCGTTCGAGCCATGCAGCGACTGGTTGCCCCACCAATCGTCCGGCCCCGATAACGACGGCACGCTTCTCTTCTACGTCCACGCTCGAGCGCTCCAAGATTTCTTTCACTGCAGCCGCAACCGGCGGAAGGAGTGCGCCCGGATGATCGTATACAAAATTCTCATACGCAGTTGCAGAGAGAACGTCTGCATCGTGCTCAAGCGGGATCTCATCGAGTACGAGGGATGTGCTGATGCTCTCCGGAAGCGGAAGCTGAACGATTACCGCATCTGCGCCTGGCGCGCGAACCGCCGCAAGCACCTCCTCTGTCTGCGCATCTGCAGCGAGCCGCACGACTTCCATCGTCATGCCGGCATCTCGGGCGCGAGCTGACTTCACGCGCAAGTATGATTCAGTCGCCGCATTCGGCGCGACAGTCACTGCCCGCACAATGAGCGGTCGTTCGAGTTTGGCTACCTCATCACGCACCTCAACCAAGATCTCACTCGCTATCTGCTTTCCGTCTATCATCATGATGTTTCTTCGATGAGTTCGCGGATACCCTCTTCAAGCGGCACAGTGGTCGAGAAACCCAGCTTGTGATTGATCAGGCCGACATCTGCGACACTCCTTTGGATATCGCCGGGTCGAGCTGGATGATGAATCACTACTATTTCTTTCCCTGCATGTGTACGGATAAGATCAACCAGTTCATTCAAGGAAAGCTCGGTTCCCGAGGCAACATTGAAGACACGGCTTGAATCTTCACGCGCATGGAGTGCAGCGACAGCTGCACTCGCAACATCCCTAACATGCACGAAATCTCGGGTTTGATTTCCGTCGCCATATATCTCGATAGGACGATCGGATTTGATCGCTTCGATGAAACGCGGGATCACGGAAGCATACGGGTGATCCCCTTTCTGTCCGCGACCATACACGTTAAAGAAGCGGAGGCCGATCGTGGAGAGATTGTATGTATCAGCATAGAGACGCGCGGCAAGTTCGTTCACGATCTTCGAAAGTGCATACGGCGAGCGAGGAGCGAACGGAAGATTCTCTTGCTTCGGCAACTGAGGATGATCTCCGTACACGGCAGCAGAGGATGCATATACGACGCGTTCCACGCCTGCCTTTCGCGCAGCCTCAAGCACGTTCACGAACCCTGTCGAATTAATATCATGCGTTGCCAACGGGTTTTCCATGCTTTCCGTTACGGAAACAAGCGCCGCAAGATGCACGACATGACTCACATCCGAAAGCGCGTGCTCCAATGCATCCGAATCACGAATGTCTCCTTCGATAATCGCAACGCCTTCAGGCACGCGTTCGCGCGAGCCGGTCACGAACGAGTCAAACACCGCGACCGGTATCCCCTTCTCGTGAAGTTCGTGTACGACGTGCAAGCCGATGAATCCGGCACCTCCGATGACTAGTACTTTTTTTATAGGGTTATTATCAGGCATACGTATTTTTAAACTCCCGAGAACATGAGCAGCGCGCGAATGGTCTTGATGGCAATGACCATATCCAATGCGAACGATCGATGTTTGAGATAATAAAGATCGTAAGAGAGCTTGTTTCGTGTCCGATTTACGTCTTCGACATGTTTGGGAGCATCGAAGTCACGAATCTGAGCCCATCCGGAAAGTCCTGGCGTTACGACGTGACGTATACCATAGTATGGAATGTCCTGTTCGTACGTTGCGGCAAGTTGAGGAAACTCTGGACGGGGACCAATGAATGATAGGTCTCCGGTAAGTATGTTATAGAGCTGTGGCAGCTCATCGATGCGAGACTTGCGCAAGAACTTTCCGAACTCTGTCACTCGATTCTTCGATCGTAATTCAGGATCGCCATTATCATTGAAAAGCATGGTCCGAAGTTTAGCGAGCCTGATGATTTTACCTCCTTTTCCGATTCGGTCATTAAATATGAATGGGGTTCCACCACTCAGAGCAAGGATCGCGGCGGCAGGGATCACGAACACCGCAGCGATCACGAGTCCCACGAGCGCACCCAAGATGTCAAACGCACGCTTTGCGACATCGTAGAGGACATGATGCTGAGGCAATATATTTAACAGCCATACATAGTCTATATGTGCGAGCGGTACCCGATCAAAGAGGTCTTCGTAAAGTGACGCGAAGTCTATGAAAGTCACTCCTTCAAGCATAGCATCGTAGAGAGCTGGCAACTCGCCATGTATGCCATTATCCCGAGTATCGAGGACGATCGTGCGTGCACCCTGTCCAATCGCATCACGAATACGTTCCGGAACGAGTCGTGATTCGATTGAGCTTGTATCTATGTGCTCAAGGAATCGTAACCGATATTTATTATTGCCATTCACTTCCTCAAATAAATCTCTTACCGCAACTCCCTGCCCCACCAAGAGTGCGAGCTGCGGAGAGCGAACGGTCAACCGGGGAGTGATGTAAAAGCGCCATGCTTGGATGAGCAGGACTGAGATTATCAGATAAAGGAGGAGGATAGTCTTCGGCGCAATCACTAGCGGAAGCAAGAAGAAGATAACTGCTGCCAATACGGTATTCGCTACCTGCGCACCCAATATTCGTGAACCCATGATGCGACGCACGAGACGAGTCTGCTTTTCATACATCCCCGCGATAAAGAAGACGACGAGCGAGAGTATGAAAACGGGAATGAATGAGGTAAGAGCCCGTAACAAATAATGAATCTGAGGAGGATGGAGGACACGGACCGTCAATGCAAGCCATAACGAAAAGACCAGGAGCGCGATGTCTCCGGTGAGAAGCAGCAAGGTCTCTCGCTTAAGAAATGCCATTCTGTGCATACTATAACCTAAGAAACCTTTGTAAAGCTTCATTTTCTGTATTACTCGCAAATCACGTGTTTTTGGGACTCTTCTGTATAATTACCGTATGGAATCGGTTGCCGGCAAAAAAGTGCTTTTCTTAATAACTAAGTCTAATTGGGGCGGCGCACAGACGTATGTGTACATGCTTGCCACTCAGCTTGCAGCTCAAGGAGCAGACGTTACTGTCGCACTTGGCGGCACCGGCCTCCCAGGCGCCCCCACAGGCTTACTCGCAGAACGTCTCGCTGCGGCAGGAATCCGTACCATAATGCTCTCGACGTTTACTCGTGACATCTCGCTTATGCGTGAAATGCGCGCTTTTACAGAACTGTACCGCATGGTGAGAGAAGAACGTCCCGATGTACTCCATTTAAATAGCTCCAAGGCCGGAGGTCTGGGAGCATTGGTCGGTTCGCTTCTGCGCGTGCCGAATATCGTATTCACCGCGCATGGCTGGCCCCATCGAGAACCTCGGCCGCTCCTTGCACGCATCCTTATCTGGCTTGTATCGTGGGCAACTATAATGTTCTCTACGAAGGTGATCGTATTATTCAAACTCGACTATTCAGAAGCTCCCGTGTTCTTTTCCCGAAAGAAACTCTCTATCGTTCATAATGGAATCGTACAATTCGAGCTCCGACCACGAGAGGAGGCTCGCCAAGAACTCATCCATCGTGGCGCATCTGCATCTGCCAGAACATGGATCATGATGCAAGCTGAGTTAACTAAAAATAAAGCCGTCGATATCGGTATTGAAGCGTTTGCTCGCGTCGTGCAGAAATATCCCGATACTGCACTGATCGTAATGGGCGAAGGAGAAGAACGGACGAAGCTAGAATCAAAAATTGCTGCTCTTAATCTCTCGGCTAACGTCTTTCTCTTTGGTTTCGTTGCTGATTCGCGCACATACCTTTCAGCAGGAGATATCTTCCTCATGACTTCACTCAAAGAAGGAATGCCTATGGCTTTGCTTGAGGCAGGTATTGCAGGATTACCCGTGATATCCACGAAGGTCGGCGGTATTCCTGAAATGATCAGAGACCAAAAGGACGGCCTGCTTATTGATTCAAATGACTCCGCGACACTGGCCGATGCTCTTATTTCACTACTTGATGATTCGCAGCGCGCACAGGCTCTCGCAACCTCTTTCCATGATCGAGTTCTGAACGAATTCTCAGAAGAGAAGATGGTGACAGAAACTGTGCAAGTATATACGTCTTAGCCTTCGTATTCTTGGAGCGCTGTCTCGCGCGGTACGATGCGCGCGTAGCGCGCGAGGGATGTGATGATGCCGAGCGCAGCAAACTCGATCACTAAGTGCGAGCCGCCCGAACTCATAAACGGAATCGTCGTACCAGTCACCGGCAAGAGGCCGAGGTTAATACCGGTATGCACCGTGATATGCGCCAGGAAAAGTATCACGACACCAATCGTAAAAAGCGCGTCGAAGTTAGTGGACATGCGCCGCGCGAATGCAAGCATCTGCGCAAGCAGCAATCCATAGAGAAGCAAGACGAGCACTACCCCGATAAAGCCCCATTCCTCCGCAAACGCGGCGAAGATAAAGTCTGTCTCATATTCCGGCAAGAATCGGAGTTTCGATTGCGTCCCGTATCCAATTCCCTTTCCCCACACCTGCCCTGAGCCTGCCGCGACCACGGCCTGATATGCGTTATATCCCGAGCCATGGATGTCTGCAGCTGGATTCAAGAACGCAAGGATGCGCACGCGCTGGTACTCATGCAAACCCCCGAACCACAGCCCTGTCGCGAGCACGAGCCCTGCAGCAAACACGATCAAGAGATGCTTCTTCGGGATGCCGGAAGCCAGCACCATACCGAACCACACCGACGTGAAGATAACAGCCATACCCATATCCGGCTCTACCAGGATGAGCAGGATGAGCGATCCTGCATACGCTGCCGACATGATCACATGCCAGAAGTAGCCGATTTCCATATGACGCCGCGAGAAGTACTTCGCGAGCAATGCGATAAGCACGAGCTTCGCCGGATCGGACGGTTGAAAGGCGAAGAATCCGAAATTGAACCAGCTCTTAGCTCCGAGCGTCGCATGTCCGATTACCAACAGCGCAGCGAGCAGCGATGCCACGATAACGAATGCTGTGACTATCACGGGAGCTCGACGAATGAAACGCATGTCGATGGTGGCGCAGACAAGGTATGCGACGGTCGAGATGCCGAGCCAGATCAGCTGGCGTGGCGCAAGCGACGCTCCTTCACCGAACGTATTCATCGTGATGATACCGATGAGAGACAGCGTCGCAGCTATACAGAAGAGCGGCCATCCGGTCGCAAGCGCAGCGAATGGTGACCGTCGAATTATCTCACTCATGAGCCGGTAGCGGGCAGAATGTCGATACTCGCAGGAGTGGAACTAAATGGAGCATTCCACGTGAACACGAGCGGCGCCGTGCCTTGTGCAGGAAGGGTCGGGACATAGGTCTCTGAAGCGCCAATTGCGTTCTTCTTCGCATCAAAGATGGTTATGACAACCTCCACTCCATACATAGCTCGTGCCGATTGATTCACGAGCGTGGCCGTGACTTTAGGTGCAGGGTCGTGGAGATGGGTTGCGTCCACATTCGAAATGAGCGGCAAGATCGGTCGTTGGTACGTGCGCGGGTATACGAGCGATGAGGGATCAAGCGTGAGGAATGCCTGCGCTACTCTCTGACTTCCCTGATATGCGCGAGGTATGAAAAGCGGCGCGGTAGTGTTTGGCGGAAGATTAATCGTTCCCTGCTTGGTAGTGATGAGAGATCCTTGCGAGTCACGCAGCTCGAGCGTGTACTTCGCGTGATAGATGCCTGCCGTCGGGTTGGTGTTCGGAATATACGCGATGAAATCCGTTCGTCCCGATTGTGGAGATAGTGGTACGGCAAAGCTGGCTTGCGGCTGTGTCATGTCTGCCGAGCAAAGATATGGACACGGGCCGCCACAATCTATTCCGGTCTCTTTTCCATTCTGCTTGCCATCCGTACACATCGGTGCCCGATAGAGCGCAAGAGCAGTGATGACGCTGGCAATGAGTAACACTGCCAGTACTCCTGCGGATATGATCATCAAGCGTCGTCGCTGTGCCCAGGTTGCCATTCCTACAGTATATAGGAAACGGACGGCACCGCACATGAGCTCGAGCAGAAACAACAAAAGCCGCTACAAAGTAGCGGCTTTTGAAACGTACCCAGAACGCTGGCGACAACCTACTCTCCCCTTTCGAGTACCATTGGCTCGCGAAGGCTTAACTGCCGTGTTCGGAATGAGAACGGGTGTGGCCCTTCGGACAAATCACCAGCGTTCTGGGTACGTTTTCGTAAGAAAACGTGAATATGTATAAAAGGTTTTGCAATAGTTATTGTGATGAAACTGCATGAAGCTTCGCTTTATTCCGATGCTCGGAGCGGAGCGACTGGCAGTAATTCAGAATTCCGCACAAGAAACTGGACATATTAGTACTTCTCGACTGAACACATTACTGTGCGTACATCTAAAGCCTATCAACCTCATCATCTTTAAGGTGTCTCATAACGATTTCTAATCTTGGAGTGGGCTTCCCGCTTATATGCTTTCAGCGGTTATCCCATCCCGACATAGCTACCCAGCGATGCTCTTGGCAGAACAGCTGGTAGACCAGAGGTCAGTTCACCCCGGTCCTCTCGTACTAGGGGCAACTCTCCTCAAAAATCAACGCCCGCAGTAGATAGGAGACCAACCTGTCTCACGCATTTCGTTTACTCCAATTACTTGGAGGATCGGACTGTAACTTCAACGGTTCTCGTTGATCAACATTCAGTCTCTACGGGTGCATTACTGCTTCCCTCGGTATTGTTCTTCCATTGCTCACGGCGCCAAGCCGTTGGCAGATGGTTAGAATTTCACCGATATTAGTTGATGGTATCTACTATATTCCTATAGCAGATCGCCGTGTCTAGGTTGGTTCTATTCTTAATTTCAAGACGAAAAAACATTCATTGGGATTTTTGATAACAGATATCTCTATGGGATTCAGACGGTGTAGAGATCAAGAGTCCGAAGACTTTAATCTCTACACGGTCTGAACCCAGCTCGCGTACCTTTTTAATTGGCGAACAGCCAAACGCTTGGGACCTTCTCCAGCCCCGCGCTAAGGTGAGCCGACATCGAGGTGCCGAACTCCGCCGTCGCTATGGACGCTTGGGCGGAACTAGCCTGTTATCCCCAGGGTAACTT
>JARIGM010000028.1 GCA_029288865.1 Candidatus Kaiserbacteria bacterium | reverse complement strand
CCGGCGCGGCGGTCACCAAGCGGGTGCATGAACGACTCGCCGAACGCGCTGAGACCGGAATCATTCCCGACGTAATCGTGATGGGTGATCCAGACTGGCGACCGGGTCTCTTGGGGCTTGTCGCGAACAGTGTCGCTGAAGAATATCAGCGTCCGGTATTTCTCTGGGGAAGAGAAGGCGGAAATAATTTGAAAGGATCGTGTCGCGCGGGTAGGCCTGACGTGCATCTCCTTGAACTGATGCAAGCTGCGCCGGATACCTTCATCGACTTCGGCGGCCACCGTGCATCGGGAGGTTTCAGTGTCCGCGAAGATGCGATTTATTTCCTCGAAGAGAAATTGAATGCGGCGTATGCGTCGCTGGACTTCGTGGCGAAGGATGATGCGAGCACGAGCGATGGCGAGCTTACACTCCAGGAAGCAACGACGTCGCTCCTCGCGCGACTCGAACGGCTCGCACCATTCGGCATGGGGAACCCGAAGCCGACATTCATCTTCCGTGATGCGCTCCTCACGGAGGTCGGATGGTTTGGCAAGAGTGGCGAGCATCTCCGTATTCGATTGATGCCGACGGGTGCCTCGGGCGCGCGGTCTGTCGAAGCGATTACTTTTTATGCGAAGCGTGAACTTGGAAAGGCGTGCGAATCACTCGAAGCAGGTTCCACGAAAGTCATCCTCGCGACGCTTGAGCGCGACCTGTTCACGCGCGGCCAGCCGATCCGCCTGCGTTTGGTTTCTATCCGATAACGGTATACTGCATACTATGAAATTCACAATCTTTGCAGATGGCGGCTCGCGCGGAAATCCGGGACCGGCCGGTTCGGGTGCAGTGGTGCGCGACTCTACTGGACAGATCATCATAGAAGTTTCCGAGTTCTTAGGTGTCACAACCAACAATGTCGCGGAGTATACCAGCATCCTTCGCGCGCTCGAGCAGCTTGACGCAATGCTCGGGAATGGCTCTAAAGATAGCGATGTCGTCATAAAGATGGACAGCATGCTCGTTGTGAAACAGATGAATGGGGAGTACAAGATCAAGCATCCGAATCTGATCCCGCTCGCCCAGAAGGTTAATGAAGTGCGAAAGCGCTTCAGATCTGTCTCGTTCGCGCATGTGTACCGCGAACACAATAAAGAAGCCGACGCCCTTGCAAACAAAGCAATGGATCGGGGCAAATAATTCATTTTTTCTTTAGAACTCTTTCATAAATATTTGAACTCGATTTGATACAGTTCCCTCCATGCGGGGGACTGTGTTCTTTTGGGGAGTCGGGGGATTCTGCCTCGGCGTATCGCTCCGTACTCTCTTCGTGCTTCCGGTCATGGTGCTCGTCCCTTGCATGATCGTGTTCGGATTCTTTCTCGGATGGTGGCTGATCGAGCGTCACGCGTATCAGCTCGCCATAGCCGTCTGCGTTTTCTGCGCTATCGCGGGCGGGGTGCGCACGTCCTTCGCTCGGACTGAATTGCCACATGAATGGGCGCAGTCGGTCGGGACGACAATGTCGCTTACAGGTATCGTCGTGGCGCCTCCTGACGCTCGCGAGAAGAATCTCCGACTCACGGTCGAAGTGAAGAAAGAGAACGTCAGCACCCGCGTGCTCGTGGCCGTCCGTCAAAGCTCGAGCGTTCTCATAGGAGAAGACGTACAAGTCCGCGGAAAATTACAGAAACCCGAACCATTCGCCACCGATGGCGGCCGCACATTTGCATACGACAAATTTCTTGCGAAGGACGGCGTGTTTCTCACGATGCCGTATGCGACGCTCACCGTGCTCTCTCCGCCTCACTATGAATTCTGGATATGGGATGCATTGCTCGCTGTGAGTGGTGCCTTGCAAACTGCACTTCGGCATTCGATGGCTGCGCCATACTCCGCACTCGGAATCGGGTTGCTGCTCGGCGGCAAGCAAGGACTGGGAGATGATCTCCTCAAGATCTTCACGACAGCCGGACTCCTGCAGATCGTCGTCCTCTCGGGGTACAACGTCACTATTGTGGCGGATGCGATCTTGCGCGCGTTCAAGCGCGCACCGAAGGGTGTCGGATTCATCGCCGCTGCAATCGGCATCATCGCTTTCGTCGCAGCTGCAGGCGCAGGATCATCTGCTGTTCGCGCATCCATCATGGCAATTTTTTCTCTCCTCGCTCGCGCGACAAATCGAACCTACGATGTATCCCGCGCGCTCTGCATTTCATTGGTTCTGATCTTGCTCTACAACCCACTCCTCCTTATATATGATCCGGGTCTGCAACTCTCATTCCTCGCCACACTCGGGCTCGTGGTCGGGTCGCCTGTGCTCGAATCCAAGATGCTTTGGATGAAATTCGTCACCTTTCGCGGGCTACTCGCGACGACCTTTGGCGCGCAGATCGCCGTGCTGCCGCTCTTGCTCTATCAGAGCGGAAGCCTATCGTGGGTTGCGATTCCTGCAAACATAATCGTCTCGCCGCTCGTACCGATCGCGATGGCTGCATCTGCATGCGCGAGCATCGGAGGTTTTCTCATGCCCGCATTCGCTCCATATATCGGCGTGCCTGCGTACGTGTCCTTGTGGTGGATTGTGGTTATCGCAAAAACAGCCGCATCACTTCCGTTCGCGGCTGTCATTATTCCTGCTTTCCCATTTTGGATCATTGTAGGCGTATACCTATCATTTGGAATCGCATATATTTATCACAAAGAAAAATCGCCCCGCTTAAGTGACAGCAGGGCGATTTATTATCGGCGAACGAAGAATTTCTTAAACTCCTCGTTCAACAGGTCGTAGTTAAAGCCAGGGGACATGTCCTGGATGCGCTGTGCAGGATCCCATTTCCAGTCGATTTGAAAATCGATGAAGGTAACCATCGCATAGCGACCTTGGAGAAGCGATGCCGGAGTCGGTTTTACCCGATGCCAAAGAGCTTTAAGTTCGGAGTCAGAACGATGCTGTAATCCCATTCCGGGGAAAATTATCGTTTGCTTTTCGTTTACCGGCCACGGAATCCAATTTCCGGAGAAATCCAAGTACTGGCCGCCCTCGTCGCTTTCATTCGTGTGAAGAGTGAAGCCTCCTCGATCTGCGTGCTCGTGCGCAAGTGTTTCGCTGCCGAAGTAATGCAAGTAACGGAACACCCAATGGTCTTGCGAATTCATCACCTCTTTTTCAAATCCGGCTAAGCCATAGTACTGCTCGACTTTCTGGGCAAAGTTCTGGATAAGAGGTGAAATTTCCGTAATGAGCGAGTCGATCGCATCGATAAACAATGTGGCGCGAGAATCACGTATCTCATCAGATATTCGTTTCATTTCTTCAATATTTAATCGAAGGACATGAAACTGTTCTTTGTGATCGGCATTCGGCCCCTTGTCATTGCGTAACATATAGCCGAAGTCCGTACGACGATCGCCGCCCGAAAACTTTGATTTCTCATGGTCGGGCAACTCGCAGAATTTCTTCCACGACTCCATAGCAGCAACTACGGATGTACGCAATTGCGAAGGGTATTCGACAGTCACAAATCCATGCGACCTTACTGTTTCAATATCCATGACAATCTCCTCTGTCTCTGGAGAAGATGGTACAGTATTACCCATAAGAAGGCGAATTTAAACGACTTCGCTCAAGAATCGCTTCTCCACGACGTCCCAATTCACGTTCTCAAGGAAAGCATCGACGTATGATTTCTTTTCTGCCGGAGCATAGTCCACCATGTATGCGTGCTCCCACATGTCGATCGCAAGGAGGATCGGAAGACCCGCAAGTTGTCCGATCTCGTGATCGTTCACCCAAGCTGTATGGATGGTGCGGCCTGCTGGGTCGTAATAGACGACGGTCCAGCCGATGCCGCGCGTGCCGCACACTTCTTTCAGGTGAGCGATGAACTTGTCCCAGCTGCCATACTTCTCTGTCACCGCATCAAGGAGCGGCTCTTCTTTTGACTGCTGCGGACCGCCTTCGAACTGCTCGAAATAGTATTCGTGCATGCGCATGCCATCGAACTCGAAGCCAAATCGGCGACGGAGCTCGGCCATGAGGAATGCATTCTCCTCGGCGTCTTTGTTTCGGAGCTCCTCGATCTTCTCCATGATGAGGTTCGCATGCTTCACGTATCCGGCATAGAGCGCAAGATGTACGTCGAGCTGTTTCTTTGAAAGACCTTTTAGTTCGGGGAGGTTGAAGGTTCGTGCGGTGTAGTTCATAAAGATTTGGTTACTGATTTAGTCGTATTATATCCCGTGACCTAAGAGTATGGAAACGCAGTCCTGATCCAAGATATACTTTACGTTATGAAACTTCCACTAATTCTTATTGGTCCTATGTATGTGGGTAAGTCGACATTAGGGAACCTGATAGCGAAAAAGTTTTCTCTGCCTTTCGTTTCTGTAGATGAAATGTCAGACTCATACTATCTGGCTATGGGAGTCGAGGAAGAAGAGTTAAAGAAAAAGAAGAATTCGGACAATTTCTTAGATTTTATTAATTTGGTACGTCCTTACGAAGTGAAAATTGCCGCGCAAATAGTGTATGAATACTCCGACTCGGTAATTTCATTTGGAGCTGGCCACTCATATACTTCAGATTCGAAAGACATGAGCTTATTAATGGAAATAAAGGCATCTACTCCTAATATATTTTTATTACTACCGTCGAATGAATCTGATAAGTCTAGAAAAATATTGGATGAGAGAATCGACAAGGATGTAGAATTTTCTAGAGAGTTACGAGAAAGTAAAAAATATCTAAATATTCAATTTATTGAATCTAAATCAAATCGGGAATTTGCCCACCATATCATTTATACTGAAAATAAATATCCAGAAGACTGCGTAGCTGAAATAATTCGATTATTGGCTTAGAATAAAGCAAAAGCCCGGGAATTCCCGGGCTTTTGCTTTATTGCGTTGCGGTATTAAATAACGCCTGCTTTCGTGAGAGTGGCGAATGCGCCGTTCTTCTTGATGTGCTTGAGGCCCTTGGTGGAGATGTCGACAAGGACGGTCGTGCCGAGTTCTGCGACGAAGATGCGACGCTTCTGGAGGTTTGCCTTACGGCGAACCTTGCCAGTCGGGTTGAACTGGGTAGCACGCGTGCGGTTCGAGTAACGACCGCCGATTTGCGTTGTTTTTCCGGTTATTGCGCAGCTTCGTGCCATAGTTCCCGCATGGTACCATACCAAGGCTTGACTATGCAACCAGACCTCGGAATCTCCGTATTTGCCATCGTCGTGCTCATCCTATCGGTCATAATGCATGAAGTGGCGCACGGATACGCCGCACTCCTCTTTGGGGACCAGACGGCGCAGCGGGCCGGCCGCCTCACGCTGAATCCGATTCCTCATATAGACCTCATGGGCTCTATTATCGTGCCCCTTCTCCTTACACTCTCTGGATCAGGATTTCTCTTCGGGTGGGCGAAACCTGTTCCATATAATCCGTATAACCTGCGGAACCAGCGCGTCGGAGAGGTGGTCGTGGCTGCAGCAGGCGTTTTCACGAATTTCATCCTCGCTGTCGTCTTTGGGATCGTGGCGCGGGTGGCGATCGCAAACGGAGCTGATATATTCGCGCAATTGTCGGCCGTTGTCATACTCGTGAACCTCTCCCTCGCCTGTTTTAATCTCATCCCTATACCTCCGCTTGATGGTTACATGGTGTTGCGTGGAGCATTGCCGATGCGTTTCTCGCTCATGTTGCGTGATCTCGAGATGCGGCTGATGCGCGGCGGCGCATTCGTGCTCATTCTCGTGTTGTTTTTGTTCACGTATTTCCTCTCGACCCCTTTTTATATGCTTGTGCAGTGGCTATTCGGACTTTTGGTCGGGAAACAATAAGAAAATCCCCTCAGAAAGGGGATTTTCTTTGTGAAACTGAACTGCTTAAGCAGCAGCCTCTTCTTCAGGAGCGTCAGTCGCTTCTGTTTCAGGAGCTTCTTCTGCAGGCATCTCTGGAGTCATTTCTGCTGGAGTAGTCTCAACAGTCTCTTCTCCCATCTTTTCTGGGTCTTGTGTATCCATGGTGGTGTAATTATGAGTAGGTAAAACCGAACTGACCCATTGTACTACTCTTTGCGAACAATACGAACCCACTGCTCAAGTAGGTCTAAAAGCTTCATTTTGAGCTCAAGCAAGGTCTTTAAGAGGTCTCCATATGAAGACGTCGGGATTTTCGCTCTCACGGACTGTCCGCTGCGTTTTGTTGAGATATTTGGAGTGGTGGAAACTGAGGCAAGTGCGGCAGAATCGGTCGCCGAGGAGGTTGCAACGAGATCCGTAATGCCGTCGCCATCCACGTCAACAGGAATGGGTCCGGGCGCACCATCGGTGATGGTAAATGTGGCTGTGGTGCCCGAATCAGTGGGAATCATATAGCTTTGAAGCAAATCCATACCGCCTGTTCGGTTTGTTCGGCTTATTTCAAGGGTTGTTTTGCCGATTCCATAGCCTGAAAGTGATACTTTGTATGTTCCAACATAAGGAAGGTAGACATATTTCTCGTCATCAATGGTTTGAACGGAACTTCCGGAAATTTCTTCCTTTGTAACCGAGAAGTCGGTGCCCGGAAGCGGCTCGATTCCGCTTTCTCGGCCATTTTGATCAGTAATTAGTACATTCATCGGCGAATGAACGCTCACCACGACATTATCGGGGACGAGGAGCAGAGGTGGAATCTGCTTCGATATATAGTGCTCAGTCGTCGAGCTTGCCAATAGGATATCTTCTATCTGATGTTGGATCGGAGCCGCAGAAAGGAGACTTTGGTGCGTTATGTCGTGCCCAGTATCGTTTCGATAGGGCACAGTATCGAAAAAGAGACTGGTACCAGGATTTGCAGAGGCAGTGATGAATAGCACAGTATTATCTCCTTCTCCGGTAATAAGCGGCTCGTGGATGATGGAGTCATGCGCCTTACATTGTAAGGTTATCTTGCTGATAAAGGAGCAATCGCTGGCATCTGATCCTCGGCGATAGGCATACCCAAAGACTGTGGATTGTCCGATTCCGGTGATAGAAGTGAGACTAGTTGTAGGAGGTGGTACCCACTGATCAATCTCATCATGCAGGGCCGTGCTTTTAGCGATTTCTGCTGGAGAGAGTGCCAGCGGCGTGCGCAAATCACTGGTTGCGACGCTTGTACGTGTTTTCGCGGTGTCAGTCAGGAAGTCGTGGAACGGTTGCATCGTGTTTATGAGCGCGCCGTACGCGGCGACGTAGGATTTCATCAGATCATCGGTGCTGAATGTCGCGATAGGGGAAGAAAGCGTGAGGAAATACTCTGCGGATGGGAGCAAACCGAATACTCCAGTCATATGAGAAGCCAGATCACGCATGGTCGTGCCTGACGTAACGAGCCCCAGTGCACGCGTTTGGCCATCGCCATGCAGAAGATTGCCAACGGTGAGTGCGGTGCCAAGTTCCGGTGTGCCTACGAGGATGATGTTGTCTATAAGATTGAGTTGGCCGGCTTTTTCGAGTGCCACGCCGAGCGCTTTTGCGACGAGACCGCCATTGGAGTGGCCTATAATTGTGACTTTTCCGGTCGGAGAGCTTGATGCGAGTCTCTCGATTGTTTCTTGAAGTCGGACTCGAGATAGATTTCCCTCAGCGTCACCAACCCACGTACCATTTTGTACGATCTCATCTGCTCCATATCGCCAGTCATACGGAAATGCTTTCCATTCCTTTATTATCCCGCTACTGACGAGCGAATCCATGAAACTTCCGAATGGTCCGTACATGACGGCAGCATCTTTCATGAGCACACGAGCAGGGCCGCCAAGAGCTGGATTGCTCGAATAAAGATAATCGACGATATCTCGCGTATATATGCTGTTTTTACTCGTGCCATCGGTATTCATCGCCAGTTGCTCAATATCGCTATTGCGAGTCGGTTCCCAGAGCAGGTGTTCATTTCCCTGTGCGTCACGTGTATAGAGACGACTCTCCATGATTCCGGGCAGAAAAAGCACGTTTGAAGCTCGCGGGCCCTGCGGCAAAGCAAGCGTAAAAGTGACTAAACCCCACAGAGCTGGTACCGGGTGGCCATAATTGCTGGTTTCGTATTGGCCACCCGTCATAAATGCTTGAAAATCAGCGAGGGAATACTGAGGAAGGATGCAGAAATCTCCTTTGCAACTCTCGGGACCGCTTCCGATAGGCCAGGTTCCGTCCGGATAGGTGGCGGTATACGCCATGAAATACTGTCCAGCTCCCGGAAAGGAGAAATCGAAAGATGCAGACGACGATGCAGTGCCATTCGGTACGGTTTGTTGGTAGAGGAGAGTGCTGTTTCCGAGAGTGCCTTTATATAACTGGATGGTATATACGGCATTAGCGATAGTGGGGAGATACTTAACTAAGTCTTTATTGGTCAGATCTGGAATGATTTTCCACGACAAGGTCCCCTTCGTGTCTAAGGGAATGCTCGAAGTAGCATTATTTTGTAATGGTTTTTCATTCCAAGAAGCTGAAAGGGTAAGCAAGTCGCTTTGCTCCAGATCAGGCGATGCTGCATATGCCCTCAATGTGACGCCTACGAGCAAAATGGGTAAGGAAACACAAGCTAAAATGATTCGATGTGAGGTACTCATCCCTCGAGCATAGCCATTTCGAGATAGAGAAAAGATCAAGAAGTTCTAAAGAAAAACTGAAGATTTGCATTCTTTGCCAGGTTCTTATATAGTATCGCTACCTCTCCGTTGGGAGGTTTTGCATTTAATCATTTCCGGATACATGGCCACAATCCAACAGCTCACCAAGAAGCGCCGCAAGGACAACACACGAAAGACAAAGGTCGTGGCTCTTGGTCGTGGTTTCAATGCTCTTAAGAACCGCCCAACTTTCTATCCAGCTCCATTCAAGCGCGGCGTATGCGTCAAGGTGACCACCAAGACTCCTCGTAAGCCAAACTCTGCTATCCGTAAGATCGCCCGCGTTCGCCTCACGAACGGCATGGAAGTCACTGCATACATTCCGGGAGAAGGACACAACCTTCAGGAGCACTCAGTGGTTATGCTCCGTGGTGGTCGTGTGAAGGACATCGGCGTCCAGTACACCGTCGTTCGCGGCCGTCTCGACACTGCAGGTCTTGATAAGCGCCGCCGCAGCCGTTCTCGCTATGGTGCTAAGAAGCCTAAGGCTTAACTTCTAATTTAATACTTTACCTATGCGTCGCCCGATTAAAAACAAGCCAGTTCGCCGCCCAGACCTCGTCTACCAGTCTGAAGCTATCTCACGATTCATCAACACCGTCATGTGGGACGGAAAGAAGGACGTTGCTCGCAAGGTGGTATACGATGCCCTCGATATCCTCAAGAAGCAGGAGATGGATCCGCTTGAGACTTTCGAAACTGCGATCCGCAACGTCGCTCCGCTCATGGAAGTACGTTCTCGCCGTGTCGGTGGTGCAAACTATCAGGTGCCTCGCGAAGTTCCGCAGCAGCGCCGTGTCGCCCTTGCATACCGATGGCTCATCAACGCAGCTCGCGCTAAGAAGGGAAAGCCTATGGCTGACAAGCTGGCAGACGAGATCCTCCTCGCGATCAAGAACGAAGGAACTGCGATCAAGAAGAAGGAAGACATGCACCGTATGGCAGAATCCAACAAGGCGTTCGCGCACTTCGCTTGGTAATATTCCGAACATACTAAAACAAAAGACCGCTGCAAGGCGGTTTTTTGTTGCAACTTGTATCTACAGCGAATAGTTATAGGATTGAGGTCAAATCATGATCCTTCCAATAACCAATCAGACAGGGAGTCTACCGTGCTCGATACTGTACAACCAAGAACCGTTCGATGTCTTGATGAAGCTATGTGGGATGAATTGTTTCCTCGTCTTATTTTCGAGACGGCGGACATCCCCTACGGACAGTCAAGTGTCATGCTAAGTGCCTTCTTGAAACGCAAGAATTATCCAAACCAGCGACTGCTCAATGAGGCTGCTTATCAATATATTATTGATAAGCAGGTACGACTGCTTCACTCAGGGCCAATTCTGTTTCCTGCTATTGCATCACGAGACGGTCAGATATATACACATATTCGAAAGCTTGTGCCGTACATCCCTCCTCGTAATGCTTCGTGGGAAGATAAGCAAAAATCCAAGCACAAGGAAGGAGATTTGATTCCGGCATGGCAGTATATCGGCGGGGGTATAGGCAGAAACGAAGCGGTGGCATTACTGCCGCCAGACCTTATCCTGAATCTCTGATGAGTGCGAAAAGCCGCGGACTTGTTCGCGGCTTTTATCTTTTCCTCAGCATTTATATAGGTATACGGCCAGCATATTGTTAAGATTTGTATATGTTCTTCCCAGTGTCGCGCATCCGCGGCTTCACGCTCATCGAATTGCTCGTGGTCATCGCGATCATTGGCGTGCTTTCGTCAGTCGTTCTTACAAGTCTCAACGGAGCGAAGACGAAAGCGAACCTGGCGGCAGGCAAGCAGCTGGATGCCACTCTCTCTCATAGTCTGGGTGACCAGTTAACGGGGTACTGGTCATTCGACGAATGTTCCGGCACGACGGCAGGGGATAAGTCGGGCAATAATGCTACCGGGTCTTTCGTCGGTTCTATCACTTGGGACACGGCGACTCCGTATGGTACCGGCTGTTCGCTCAAATTCTCATCAGGATCGTATGTTACATTGTCTGACCCGGTTGGCAGTGTCTATAGCGTGCAACCCGGGCAGGCGCGGACATTTTCGGCATGGTTCAAGAGTAATGGAACGAATGGGTCGACTCAGCAGATAATCTGGAAAGAAGGAGCTAGTATCGGTTGGGAGGTACAAATGAATTCGAATGGCACCTTGACTGGAAGTTTCGTGTTGGGTAGTAGCGCAACACGTTCCTCCATCGTGACAAAAGGTACATATGCTGATGGAAATTGGCACCAAGTGACGCTCGCAGTGAACAGGATCAGCGGAACGCTCACTTTTTATGTTGACGGTGCTTCGATGGGTACGCTCACAATCGATACGACTAGCTCCGGCTCAGGCGGTACCTTCTTTATCGGAAATAACTGGAATTTCACCCAATTCTTCAATGGTGATATAGACGAAGTGCGGGCGTATTCCTCGGTACTCTCACTTTCAGATATTCAGGACCTCTACCACGAAGGACTCGCGCAACATCTCGCACGGCGCTAATTTCTTGCCTTTTTGCCCTTAAAAACGTATCTTGTAGGTAACGCCTCGGCGGCATTATTTTATTTATCTCATTGTATGAATCGTGATTATCCACTAGAGAAAGTGCGCAACTTCGGTATCTTCGCTCACGTCGATGCCGGAAAGACGACGACCTCAGAACGCGTGCTCTTCTACACCGGTTCCCAGCATAAGATCGGTGAAGTGCATGAAGGCGAGACCACTACGGACTGGATGGAGCAAGAGCGCGAGCGCGGTATTACTATCACCGCTGCTGCTATTACCTGTTTCTGGTCCAAGACTGACGAGCCAGATAAGAAGGACATGTCGAAGAAGTATCGCTTCAACATCATCGATACTCCAGGACACATCGACTTCACTGCGGAAGTGAAGCGCTCGATGCGTGTGCTCGATGGGGGTGTTGCGGTGTTCGACGGTGTTGCTGGCGTTGAGCCGCAGTCTGAAACGAACTGGCGCTATGCAGACGAAGCTGCTGTGCCTCGCGTCTGCTTCATCAACAAGCTCGACCGCACCGGCGCATCATTCGAAGATTCATACAAATCGATTCTTGACCGCCTTTCTCCTAAAGCAGTGCGCGCACAGATCCCTATGGGAGCTGAATCAGATTTCGAAGGTGTTATCGATCTCCTCACCATGAAGGCGTACACATTCAGCGGCAACATGGGAGAAGAAGTAACCGCAAGCGAGATCCCAGCTGAGTATCTTGAAGACGCGAAGAAGTACCGCGCAGAATTTGTCGAGCGTATCGTCAGCAATGACGATGAGGCGATGAATGCATACCTCGAAGGAAATGAGCCAGACCTCGCGACGCTCAAGAAGATTCTCCGCAAGGCCGTGATCGCGAATGAGATATTCCCGGTCTATACCGGTTCTGCACTCAAGAACAAGGGCGTGCAGCTCGTGCTCGACGCAGTCGTCGACTACTTCCCAAGTCCACTCGACCTTCCGCCAGTTACGGGTATCAATCCTAAAACAGATGAGCCAGTCGAGCGTCATCCTTCGGACGACGAACCATTCACCGCGCTTGCTTTCAAGCTCCAGACCGACCCATTCGTGGGAGCGCTTACGTTCTTCCGCGTGTACTCAGGTACCGTTTCTGCTGGATCGTACATCTACAACAGTACGAACGGCACTAAGGAGCGCATCGGACGTATCGTGCGTCTTCAGGCTGATAAGCGCGAAGAAGTAGAGAAGGTATTCACCGGAGAGATTGCTGCTGCCGTGGGTCTCAAGGATACGAAGACCTCTCACACGCTTTGTGACGAAGCGAACCCGATCGTTCTCGAGCAGATCGTCTTCCCTGAGCCAGTGGTATCGCTCCGCATCGAGCCAGCAACGAAGGCTGACCAGGAAAAGATGGGTATCGCACTCCGCAAACTTTCTGACGAAGATCCAACCTTCAAGGTGTCTTCAGATGAAGAAACTGGCGAGACCATCATCTCAGGTATGGGTGAGCTTCACCTTGAAATCCTCGTAGACCGTATGAAGCGCGAATTCAACGTGACGGCGAACGTCGGCAAGCCGCAAGTGGCATACCGCGAGACCATCATGGGCAATGCTGAAGTGGACAACAAGTACATCAAGCAGACTGGTGGTAAGGGTCAGTACGGTCACGTTAAGATCCGCGTGAAGCACCTCGAGCCAGTTGACCCTGAAGCGAAGATCGCGAAGAACGTTACCCGTGAAGACCACTTTGAATTCATCAACAACATCAAGGGAGGTGTTATTCCTCAGGAGTATATTCCTGCTGTTGAAAAGGGTATTCGCGAATCGCTCCACCGTGGCGTACTTGCTGGCTATCCGATGGTGGATATCTCAGTCGAGCTCTACGACGGTTCGTTCCACGAAGTGGACTCATCTGAAATCGCCTTCAAGATCGCTGCATCGCAGGCATTCCAGGAAGCGACGCAGAAGGCAAAGCCAGTTATCCTTGAGCCGATCATGAACGTCGAAGTCGTCGTTCCGGAGCAGTTCATGGGTGACATTACCGGTAACCTTTCTTCGAAGCGCGGTGCTATCGAAGGCATGGAAGATCGCGGCATGAACAAGGCGATTCACGCTAAGGTGCCGCTCTCTGAAATGTTCGGCTACACCACCAACCTCCGCTCTATGACGGAAGGCCGTGGCGGCATGACGATGGAATTCGATCATTACGAAGTGGTTCCGACCAATGTCGCGAACGACATCATCGCGTCTCGCAAATAATTTAACTGACTCACTACACGCAAAAGCCCCGTTTAAACGGGGCTTTTGCG
>JARIGM010000020.1 GCA_029288865.1 Candidatus Kaiserbacteria bacterium | reverse complement strand
TGACTCACCAGTTCAAACCCGCAGAGATGGCTCAACCATCAAAGCCTTCCGGCCCCTTGGGCCGGACTTCTTTTATTTTTTCGTATTTCGTATAAGGTAGGGAATACGTGCCGGTAGGTTAGCCGAATGCGCGCTTAGCTCAGTTGGTAGAGCAACTCATTTACACTGAGAAGGTCGGGGGTTCAAGTCCCTCAGCGCGCACCCAAAATTTCTTAGGATCAGAGCGAGTTAGAAATTTGGAAGTACCCTTGGGGTGCACCAAACAAAAGAAAGGCCCCGGCATAATGCCAGGGCCATAGATTCCACAGAACATTTCAGACTACGCAGGAACCGGTTCGCAATCTTGAGGAAGAGGCTCTACTCCGATTCCAAGACGCCCGGCTAATTTTATTTCTTCAGCGACACCGCGAGATCCTTCCGATCCAGATAAGATCCAGAGCCGAGTAATGTATCCCGACGCAAAAATCGTTTGATAAAACACATCGAGCACATCCTGACAATATTCGGTGCCGGATATTTTCGCCTTCAGCTCCCTGAGCTTGCTTTCGAATGGACGCTGGTCAAAAATGATGTGCCCTTTCTTTAGAGCGAGCTCGATCGCTGCGCCGTGGCGCTTTCGATTGAGCATCTCATTTCCGAGGCCACCGGTCGTCATTGGCCCACAGATCTGTATGACAACCCAGTCGAGATTGAACAGACGTTCTGCGATAGTCACGGCGACTTTTGCTAATTCAGCAAGATCGCGCGCGTTGTGCAGAGCAATCATATCTTGCCTGGTCCAATATTTAGGGATATTCACCTTTCTTCCCTCTCCTCTATCGCTACTATCGTAGCGGATGATCCATCTGGTTGATGGTTTTGTTACCGTACCACAACTTGGTGCGCATGGGGAGACTCGAACTCCCAAGGATCACTCCATACGCTTCTGAGACGTACGCGTATACCAATTCCGCCACATGCGCTTATGCAGCACTGTACCATTCGTCGCGGGGGTATAAAAGAAGACGCCAGGAGTGTAAGTCCTGGCGTTTGGTTGTATGAGTCGGAAAGGAAGTTATTTGAAGGTTAAGCTTCCATCCGAATTTTGGACGACGGTCGTGGCAACCTTAATGCCGTCCATGTTGACGGGCGGCGTGCCGTCGATGGCATTCTGAGCGGGAATGCCGGTATCCTGCACGAGCTTGAGATCGACAGTGCAGGAAAACTTGAAGTAGTATTGCTGGCCATTCTGCATTTCGAGAGCCGGCGGACACGGGACGGGGCCCGGATTGTAACCGCTCGACGACATGACGACGGTCGTGGCCGGCTGCAATTTGACCGGCAGCTGTGCCATCGTGTACACGACGGGCTGCGGAGCCGGCTGCGTCGACACTGCGGTCGGGACGGGTTGCACGGGCGAAGCAGCCAGAGCGGCGGTGAGGAACAGAGCGATCATGGGAAGACCTTTTTATTGCGTGGTTATGGCGCATATGCCAGTATCAATATACTGTAATTATGTAAATTTGTCAATACTAACCGTTGGTGCTCCCACCAGGAATCGAACCTAGATCGACGGCTTAGAAGTCCGCAGCTTTATCCATTAAGCTATGGGAGCGTTGCGCGCCTGCGGCGCGCGTATTCAGCCTAACTGCCCGGCACCGATGGGTCAACAAACGTATAGTCCGTTTGGTAATGGATGCGCTCGGTTGCTCTACTCTTAAACACATCCTGCACATCGGTCACTTGGATGCTCTGCGATTGTGTCGAAGTCGCGACCGTGCCGCTCAAGCTCTTTCCGCTCGCGATTTCCGTGAAGAGCCACCAATTCCATCCAGCGCTCACAACCAATAGTACGAAGATAGCCAAGAGGAGCACATACCAATCACGCATCGGATGGACGCTCGAATCTCGTTGGGATTTGGAAAGGAATGGGATTTTCATGATGATACGGTTGGGCGAGTAGTTGTTGCGGATGTGCTTGATGCATGTGCAGGTATCACCGGTGGTACTGACACAGGCACAGTGTTCGTAGTCGCTTCGGAACTTGTAACAGAGGTTTGTGCCGGAGCAGCGGGCTTATCGACCGAGGCCTGCGTGCCGATGGTAAGCGTGAGTGTCGCAGTCCATACTGGTTTTCCAGTTGTTGGCGTCGAGCCTGAATTCGGAGTGACTGACGAACTCAATGTTACGGAATTTGTCGTGATGTCATACGGACCATACTCTATCGAACCCAACGTCCGCATTACTGCCTCAAACGATCCCGTTATCTTCACCGAGAGAGACAATGTGCCGTATGGTTTCCCAGGCGTCGCAGAAACAGAAACGACATCAACCTTTGCTCCCAGGAAGTCACCGGTCTTTCCGAACTGTTCGAGGAATGGCACGATGTCGGTCGGCGATACGAAATACTGATTGATAGATGCTTCCTGCGGCGCGAGTTGAGCGAGTTCTGATTTTGCTTGTGAGACGCGTGTGCTCGTTTGACTTTTGTCTTGTATCTCAGCTGCAAGCCCCGCAGCTTTTGCACTCTCGCTCTGCACATCAACGTATACGAATAAGTACGCAGCAAGTCCGATAAGAAAGACTGCGCCTGCTATGCCGATTTGTGCGTAGATAGGTTTCATTTTGTTGGGAATGAGAGCACGAGCGTATCAGTAAACGATAGGTTCGTCGCTTGCGCATAGGCACTGATCGGAAGGTTGTCATCCTTCACGAACGGCACTGCACGCAGGGCCGCTGCGTATGCACTCAATGCTTCACGAGTCGATGCGACACCTTGAATCTGCAATGTGCTCGCAGAACTCTTTGTCGGCGCATTGAAAGCGAACTGAGTTAAGACAATCCCAGGATGTGGCACAGCGAGTATGGAACGGATAGTTCCGCTTGCAGTTGGCGTGTTGGATAGCGTGGCAAGATACGATGATTCTTGTGCGAGCGCTGCGAGTTCATCATTAACTTGCTTTTCTTCTTCAGTCGCGTACGTATGCGTAAATTGATCAAGTGAGCGCATGTCAGTCTGGATCTGTTGCTTCACATACAAGAACGACGGCACGAGGAGCACTGCGTTCACCACTACCACAGCCGCCAACCCCAGAATAAAAAGCACACCCAAACGCATGAGATAGTTTCGTCGCAACTCGCGAGCGTATTCTTGCGGAAGAAGATTGATAAGGTTAGACGACATATTTTCGAAGTGAGAGACCAATTGCTGTTCCGTACCCAAGGGACTCTGAATATTCGAGCGTCGGGAGCCAATCATCAGGCGATGCAAAATTCGTGAACACGTTCGCAAGTTCAACCGGCACTTTGAGCGCAGTCTCAAGATACTCAGGAAGTCCGCGAATTGTTGCGTTTCCCCCTGTGAGCAGCACGCGAGAGATAGATTCATGCGCTGCCACAGCTGCTTTGCGAGATTCCCAATAATCGAAGCGGCGCACGATCTCTTCACGAATCACGGATAGTGTCGAGAGCATCGCTGCCACATATTCTTCACTCCCAGGGCCTGGAACAAGGCCTTTTTCTGCTTTCACACGTCGTGCCTCATCCTCAGTCACACCGAAATATTTCTGAACAGCAAGCGTAAGCGCATGCCCACCGATGTCGAGCGTAGTCGCAAGACGCGGAATGCCATGCGAGGTAACGAGTAGCTTCGTACTTGTGCGGCCGATGTCAATAATGAGCACGGTACTCGTGTCGCCGAACGGCAAGAGAGCTCGAGGCAATGCAAATGTTTCGCTACTAACCGCTGCGATACGAATTCCTGATTCTTCGAAAACTGAAAGTGTCTCTTCGATCACACGACGAGCATATCCGATACCCACAATGTGCGCAGTGTTCCCTTCTTGTGCGAGTAGTGCGATGTCAAAGACAATGTCTCCGGGCGGCAACGGCACATACTCCTCAATATGTTTCTCGACTTCCGCATGCCACACTTCTTTCGTGGTGCCTTCTACTGACGCCTCAAAAAGATATCCGCGTGATTCAGCAAGCGCCACATATGCCTGCTCGACATGATATTTCCTCTTAAGATCTCGTAAAACTGTTACTATCTCTGCCTTATCAGCGAGCTCACCTCCAGACATCGCATTCACACTGAGTCGGCCTTCGCCATACACGCCGAGTTCAAGACCATGGAGATGTTCGGTCGGAAGTGCAACCTTCACTCCTCCGGCAGATAAGTCGACGCCGAACGTCGGCATCGCAAGATATTTCGGCGGTGCGAATTGCGTATGAACAAATCGAGAGAGATTGCTAAGGTGCATACCTCTCTAGTATACCGTTCCTTTGCGCTCGCTTAAAGAAAACTAATGTGCGGTAGTGCCCGGAGGAACTTCACGGTGTGGCGTGAGAAATGCGAATGAGTCTCCTTCTCCTACGGCGAAGAGCATGCCGTTCGATTCGAGTCCACGGATCGTACGTGGTTCGAGGTTTGTTACGAATGCCAACTGCTTGCCGATGAGGTCTTCAGGTTCATTCACATATGCATTGATGCCCGAAACGATCTGTCGCGGACCGGACTCTTCCCCGAAATCTACCGTGAGCCGCAAGAGCTTATCAGTCTCAGGCACACGCTCTGCAGTACGGACGGTTCCAACTTTCACTTCGATCTTGCTGAATTCTTCTATTGAAATCATAGGTTGTGCGGTTGTCTTGAAAGGAAACTGGTAAGGATGATGGCTGCTGCTGATGCGTCGACGACTCCGCGGTTATTATGTACTCCTTCGAAGTCTCTTCGTGCCTCTTGCGTCGTATAAAGCTCCTGCTCCCATGAGATAGGCACTTGTGTCGCTTCGTGGAGCCGGGTAGCGAATGCACGCGCCTCGGTCGCAACTGGATTTTCGCCGCCTTTCATGTCCAGCGACTGCCCCATCACGATCCCTTCGACATGCTCACGCACAACGAGTTCCTTGAGGAGCTCTAAAAGCCTTGGATCATTCGGGATAACGCTATGCGGAAAACCCATGGTTCCAGCGTCGTCCGAGAGGGCGAGACCCACCTTTTTGGTGCCGTAATCGATGCCGAGATAGCGCATAATCGCATCGTACCGCGCTTCTGCCGCATTTACGAGCCTTGAGCAGGCATGCTGGCGGTGATAGGATGCATGCATGCACTACCCGTTCATGGAGTCACTTATGGGAGCTGTATATCCAGGCATCGCACCAGCGGTTGGTCCAGGACTTGGCCTTACGGCACTATTCGTGGTATTCGTAGGAGTAGCGGTCGTGTGGACGCTGGTGTGGAAGGGTCTCGCGCTTTGGCGCGCGGCACAGAATCGCCAACTGGGATGGTTCATCGCATTGCTTATCGTGCATACGCTCGGCATCTTGGAAATCGTGTATCTGCTTTTCTTTCAGAAGAAGTCAGACGATGAGACTCAGGAAATCCCAGCGAGCGCTGTAAGTGCAGAGCCGAAAGAATAAAGCCTCTATCAGAGGCAATTTCTTTATGCTAAAATGGAGTAATGCTTGAGAAGGTTATATTCAACCGAAGAGTTATTTTTAAACCAGGTCAGCAAACTCAATTCTTACTATCCGCAAAAGAACAACTTGGTATTAATTGGTCCGAATTCGCCAGGCAGATAAATGCTCATCCTAGGGTTTTAAATGACTGGAAGAGAGAAGCATATTCCCTTCCAAAGACCACAGCCGATATCATTACTGCTTTGAGCGGCGTCAAACTTCCTAATGGAGTACAGATCAAGGAACCGTATTGGTACGCCAGTTCAAGCGGAAGGATTGGCGGCGAGCATACATATAAGAAATACGGACGTGTTGGCGGCGAGCCCGAACATCGTAAAGAAAAATGGCGCGAGTGGTGGAAAGAGAACGATCACAAGAATAATCTTGGACAATACTCTTCGGAGAAAGAGATAAATCTACCTGCCCCTTCGGAACAATTGGCCGAATTGGTTGGTATCATACTCGGCGATGGTGGAATGACTGAACGACAAGTAACCATCACGCTCGACAGCGAGACGGATGCTGAATACACTCCTTACGTTGTGACCCTCTTTAAAGATTTGTTCGGCATCCCGCCGCGCATTTATCAAAAGAAAAACGCTCGAGCCGCGAATATCACTGTCTCACGAACGGCGCTCGTGTCGTTCTTGAAAGGAATGGGTCTACATACTGGAAACAAAGTTCAGCAACAAATCGGAATCCCATCATGGATCCGTGCGAATGCCGCATTCAGCAGAGCGTGTTTACGAGGGCTAATGGATACCGACGGATGCATCTTCATGGAGCGTCACTTAATCAAAGGAAAGGCTTATGAATATCCTCGTCTGCGATTCGTGAACCGATCAAAGCCGCTCATAACAGGTACGTATGAGATTTTGAAGAACGAGGGATTTTCTCCCAAAATACGTGGAGAATCTGCACTGACCTTGGAAACTCGGACAGATGTGATACGCTACTTTAGCCATATAGGCACTCGCAATCCGAAGCATGCTGCTCGATTTGCTGAGTTCACTGGAGGAGTCGCATAGTGGTCTAGTGCAGCGGTCTTGAAAACCGCCGTGGGGAAACTCACCGAGAGTTCGAATCTCTCCTCCTCCGCCTGGAAAATCCTTTACAATTCACTTAGGATCAATTACATTACGTGTGTCCGTCGGTGGCGATTGTTCTCCGAAGGTACGCGTAAATCACAAGCAATGCGTGCTAAGGCTGAGGGCCGTTCGATTCGGTCAGCACCAACAGATTCTGGACCGACGCGGTGTCGGAAAGATGACAGTCGTTATAACAGTACAATTTGTTTGTGATACAGGGAACGTTTCGGCGTTCCCTGTTTTCTTTTTATATCTAGTGCAAATGCACGAACAGATACACGCCGAACGGCACGACCCACGAAAGCCAGTCGCTGATGCTTTTCACGCGGAGCTGTCCGAGTGTGCGGGGCTGTAGATAAAATTCTTGAAATGAAATGGCAAGGAATGCAGCGCCGAGCAGCACGTACAAAGCAATATCACTTCCGAATAGATCTTTCGCGATGAGTCCGGCAAATGCCACGAACAGAAACGCCCCGACGATATGGAAGACTTCACGGTATATGAACAATCGCGCACCGTAGTGGCCCTCTCCCAACTGCTCACGTACGCGCCGCAACACCTCATCATATGAGCGCTGCCAGCGCACCCGCTCCCCTTCTATCTCGCATGAGAACGGATAGAGACGATTCGGGAACGTCAGGAAGAAATTATAAAGACGGTTGAGAGGTTTGAGGATCATATACTCACGTACATAAAGTATCTCATATATGAGAGTGGTATTATAGTCGCATGGACGACACGAGCATCTTCGAATGGGAAGGCAAAGAATTGGCGCCGGACGCTCGGAGCGCTGATTGGTATTGGGCGCTCGGCATTGTCGCGCTCGCGTTGGTCATCGTATGCGTGCTTTTGAATAACATCCTCCTCGCAATCGTCGTAGTCGTGGGCAGCATCACGACGGCATTGCTTGCTGCGAAACGACCGCGTATCCACCGATTCTCGATAACAAGCACAGGCATCATCATCGACACCAAGCATTATGCGTTCCAGGATATGCTTCATTTCTCCGTCTTTGAATTCGTGGACGCTACGAAGCCTGCAGCACTTTCAATAAAGACTAAGAAGCTCCTTTCTCCTCACTTGCTTATTCCGATTGTGGGACACGACCCAGTGGAGATATATGAATATGTATCGCTTCATTTGCCAGAAGGCCGTCATGAGGAATCGTTCGTGGATCGGCTCGTGGAGATGATGGGGTTCTAAGCTTGCCAATAGGCCGTAAAGACGGTACATTCAGACCAAGCGGTTCGCTCTCGTACCCCATAACTGCTCGAGGACTCGCAGCAGGGGTACACGAGCTCGCTCGGCGCGACCCAGAATAAATA
>JARIGM010000015.1 GCA_029288865.1 Candidatus Kaiserbacteria bacterium | reverse complement strand
CTGCAGGTTCCCTCTCGCCTACGGCCAACTTTAATGAAGTGAAAACTAGAGTGCTTACAGGGACGAATAATTCTTCGGAATATGCATGTAAAGCGACTATTTGTTCTCCAGTCAGATTCCGCAGCCAGTCGACAGCCATACTAGCTTCGGCCTTAGCGCTTTGTTTTAAGAAATCCGATCCGGGCACTCGCTCAGACAGCTCGTTGAGCAAGTAAGCCGCTTCCAAACTCCAGGCGGGATGATAGCCGTATTCTTCCTCGTCCCTTCTTTGAGTCTCGCGCAGCAATGCCAGCCGTCCGGCGATTTTACGGGCATAACCGCTGCCTTCAAGACGCAGTTCTGTCCAGCCCCCGTCATCCAGATAATTCTCGGGATTAATCATTGCCTCTGCCGCCGTATGACCGACCAATAGTCCTACGATGGCTCTGTCTATATGCATCTGATCTTTATCCATAGTTTCAGCCGTAAAGATATGAACCAGTTTTTCTGGTTCCACCACATCAAAGCTGGCTTGTAGGTTTGGCGATAGCAAAGCAGTTGCAGACCCGGCAGGTCCACTAGAATACCCATGGATACTCCAAGCGCCCCCGCCCTCGGGGTCATACACCATCCTGATTTTTTCAGATCGACTCATAAAATACTCCTAAATTATTGCGTTTCGGCCTTTTTAGCCTCATCAGGCGGAATCCACATTCCGCGACGCTTATCGAGCCAGCGGCGAGGAGCTAGACGCTCAACTCAGCCGCAGGCTCGTTATAGGGTTGGCCGGCTAAACGATTGGCCGGCGGCTCTGTAGCCAGCCTGCCAACAGCAGGCAGGCCTCCCCTAGCCCAATTACGGCCAGCCCCCACCAGCTAATGCGCATCAGCTCAATGCCGATGAGCATCAGCGCGGCGGCCATGACCAGAAGCAGCCAGGACATTTTCTCTCCTTTGATCGAGGGTATGAGAATCAGCTATTTGTCCCAGCGTTCGACGATGCCCCGGAGCCTGAAGGCTTCTTCGGAATCATCGCGCCAGTCGACTTCGAGCTCCCTCCGTACGACGCTTCGCGACATCGTCGTCCGGAGCTCTTCTTCGGAAAGCCCGCTGAGCCTTGGAAGCTCCTGCGGACTAACCTCTTGGTGGAGTTCGTAGATCCTGTCGGCCACTTCTTCGCCCAGCAGCTCCCGCAAGCCCTTCCAGCCATTAAAAGCCTGGAAGTGCTCGATGTGGAAGCTCACGAGTCTGGACTCGCCCCTAGCGAAGAAGCCAAGCACGCCGTCCGTCAAAGGCACCGGGCGGGCAAATGCCGGCCCTCCCAACTGTCCGTTGCAATGGTCGGCGTACCCTGCGTACGAAAGACAAAGCTTGGTCATTTTATAGCCGA
>JARIGM010000010.1 GCA_029288865.1 Candidatus Kaiserbacteria bacterium | reverse complement strand
CGCAAGCGTGGCCGCTCTCATTACTCAACAACAATATTCGCTCCTTTCTGAACGATATGCGCGACCCAATCCCGATGGGCGAATTCTGCGCCATCCGAATATCTGGGACTTTTCCATCCGCAGAAGCAGACGCATTGGTCATCGACGGTAACGCCGACAATCTGCGGAACACATCCGACTGCTTTGCCGGCTTCCAGTTCAGCAGCGTAACGCGCCCGCTGCTGCTCAGAAGAAAACATTATTGGATTCATAACACACCTCTTTTCTATCTCGCATAATAATAACAAACTTTTTTCCTTTTGTAAAACACGTACGCGATTGGAGTCCGATACACGACACTAGACTAGCTTATTAAAAACTCTTGTATCGTCTGAATGTACGCTTCGCGTTCGCTCCAGAATGGAAAGTGTGCGCTGTTCTCAAACACCCGAAGCGTGGCATTGGGCAGAAGCTGCTGGAATTCCTGGGCACTCTCTGGGGTGGCTTCGTCATACCGACCGCAGAGCAAGAGCACCGGTACCGTTATTTCAGGTAATTGTGAAGTAAGGTCCAGATCGGACAATGTGCCGTCTGGCTGGAACTCCTCGGCGCCCCACATGTATCGGTATAATTCTCGATTCATCTTTTTGTCGGCCAGCGCGCTGGGTTCCGGATAATCGTTCAACCGCATGACAAAGCTTGCGTAATATTCTTTCCGGGCTTGTTTGTATCCGTCGGGATCTTCTTCTTTATTCTTGAGTGCCGCCTGCATATCTTCTGGCAACGTCCCGATGAGCCGCTGTGCGTCGCGTACCCAGTGTGGCGTACTAATATATGAATCTGAAAGAATCAGGCTCATGAGTCCGGCTGGCTTCGTATGCGCAAAAGCTACTGCGAGGGCTGCACCCCACGAGTGTCCGAGGATATGATATTTCTCAACGCCGAGCTCTTTTATCAATTGCTGCAGCTCGCGTACGAAATGATCCAGCGTCCATAGACTCGTATCGGTCGTGATGTCTGAGTTGCCGCAGCCAAGCTGATCGTAGAAAATCACTTGCCTATCATCTGCCAAGTCTTCAAGCGGCTGAAGGTAGTCGTGCGGATAGCCCGGACCTCCATGGAGAACGATCAGTGGAATCGCCTGCTCGTCGCCAACTATCTCATACCAAACTTTGCCTTCAGCGTGCGAAACGAATCCGTCCTTTCTTTTCATGCTTATGATTGTACCTTAGTTGATCTCGATATCGACGTACGCGATCTGCGGAAATTCGCGGATGATATTCTCTTCGATAGTCTTGATGCGGTTGCCCACGAGACGCGGTATGCGGTCGGTCGTCTTGAACATCAGCTTCGTGAATTCTTTGAAACTGTCCTTGATCTCGTCGAACTCTTCTTGCAGATCGCCATCGTCATATATCTCCTCGTACAATGGTGAGCCATTCCATTCCACCGCCACGAAGATCCGATACTTATTGATGTCGACGGCGACTGATTTGAACTCGATCACATGCTCGATGCACGGGTCTCTCTCGAGCGCACTCTCAATGTCTTCTATCACCTCTTCGCTCAGCGGTTTGCCGATGATGTACTGGTGATTCTTGATAATGAGCGTGATCGCGAGCACGCCGAGGATCACCCCAACTGCCAACCCGCCGAGTGCATCGTATGCGCCGTTACCAGTCACATGCGTGAGCCATTGGCCGAGGAGCGCGAATGCGACACCGCACACCGCGACGCCATCTTCATAGATGATAGCGAGAAGCACGGGATCAGCGTCCTCGAATATTTCGAGTGAGAATTTCTTCCCGCCGCGCAACTCAGCGAGCGCAAGCCACAGCGTGATCCCTTCGATCACGAACGCCGCGAAGAGCACTCCGATGCTTATGAGATTGAGCGGATGCGGCCCGTTATGCGCGACGAGCAGAGAATCGATGGAGTGATAGATCGCAATGCCCGAGCCCATGAAGAGCACGCCACAGGCCGAAAGCAACGACCAGAAGAATCGCTCAATGCCATACCCGTATCCATGGATATCGTCCGCTGGCTTTTTTGAGCGGCGAATGCCGATCAGCAGCAGTGACTGATTCAGTGTGTCCGCGATACTGTGCACGCTCTCGGCGAACATGCTTGCCGAGCCCGTCATGACGGCGAGCACCGTCTTGATTATTGCCAGAAATACGTTGCCGACAAGCGCAGCAAGCACTGACTTCCTTCCCTGTGCGTGATCCGCCATATTTCTATTGATAGAAATCAGACTGCTCGTAATAGTATGACTGCTCGATACCTTTCATAAACACTTCGCGATCATGTACTTTATCGGTGAGCGCAGATTCTTCTTGACAATCAGGTCCAGCCAGATGCACATGCTGCGTCCATTGCCTTCCATGAACGGGTGTTGGAGGCCACGCGCCATGCCCACTTGAAATGCGGCAAGTTCACCACTATCGAGAAGCTTAAGAGCATGCTCTTTACTGAGTTCGTCGATGTTTTTCACCCTTTAATTATAACACAATTTCTTGATTATTCAGACCACGTAGCGAGCTCATTTCCGGCGAGATCTTTAAAGTGGAATCGTCGGCCGCCCGGGAATGAAAAGATTTCTCGCACAATAATCGCACCACTCGCCTTTACTTTGTCGTATGTTTGTTCCAAATTTGTCACGTATACGATCGGCAATATGGCAGTTGCCGGATTTTCCGCATTCACACCACTTGCGACACCGCTATCGCCGGTATCAGCATAGTCATCGCCATACATAGCATAGTTCCACCCGAATACTTCCGTATAAAAATCGCGCGCTTTTTTTTAAGTCCTCAATGCTGCCCGATGGAAACTCAACGTAATCTATATGGTTATTTTGTTTGTTCATGAAATTATTATATTTGCCAAAAAAATTAGCGCTACACGTAACCGTGTGTGCCAGGAACAGTTAGTGGTGGAGCAAGACGAACCCTTCGACCGCAAGCACTGCAAGAACGATCAGAATACTTACTACCTGCTGCCAGCGCGGCTCCTTGATATGGGTCTTGAAACGATCGTCGTCTTTGTCCTTCATCGATTTTGGATCGGACGGATAGTCACCGCCGTTCCATAGGCAGCCACTTCATTCATCTGATTGCCCATCTCGCTCGTATCGAAGCGCATCGCGAGGACTGCATTTGCCCCTTTCTCTGCCGCGGCCTTCTTCATTCGTTCGGTCGCTTCGATGCGACTATCGCTCAGCAATTTCGTGTACGCGCTTATTTCTCCGCCGATGATCGAATTGAGGCCAGCGCCGATCGTGCTCAGCAGATTGCGACTTCGTGCCAACACGCCGAATACTTCTCCATATACCTGGACTACTTCATATCCCGGCACGTCATTAGTGGTAACTACGAGGATGTCGTTTTCATTCATGACCACAGTATACCCCAGCTTATTTACTTGGCCATCAGATACAACGTGGGAACTTTTATAAGGCTATGGTAGAGTCTGACTGGAAGTTCAACGGAGGTTATTATGACAGTATCGAAATGGGACGTGCTTGATGCGTGCTCTCATAATGAATGGAAGTATGTGAGTGAGGTAGTCCGCGAATTATCGGACGCGTCAGGATCTAATGTCTCGATTGCGCGAATATTTCACCTGATCGAGGTTCTGGAAGATGAGGGATATGCCGAGACCCAGAAAGAGAGGAAACGGCTCCGCATCCGAAAGACCCGATCAGGAATCGCGGCTCGAGAACGAGCCAGAGAAGGCACTGCCGACTTTTCCCGCAGCGGGTTGAACCCCGCCCGGTAAATGGAAAACATTATCGGTTAGCCAAGGGGGACGAAGGAACCCAGTTATGGGAAGTTGAACCTTAAGGATAGTACCGAACAGCCATGTCTTTGACCTCTGGCTGTTTTATTTTTTCGCGCTCTGTGCGAGTAACTCATCCATAGAGACAAATCGTGCACCTGTCTCCTTTTCAATCTCCGGCTTTTGCTGGCGGCTGTAATAAATGATTTCCTTTGCGCCAAGAGAATGAAGATGGCGGGCCATGAGAGATCCAATATTCCCCATGCCAATAATCCCGACAGTGAGCTGATTAAGAGATCGTGTCGTCTCAAACTTCTTGTCTCCGGTGCATCCAAGCTCGAGGATATTTCGAATCATCGCAAGAATAAGCGTAAGTGTGTACTCTGCTACCGCATAGGCGTTCGCTCCTGGAGTGTTTGCTATCGCAATTCCTTTCTTGGTGGCAAGTTCGTGGCCTGGAATAAAGTTGAGCCAGTCTGCACCCGTAAAGATGATGGCTTTCAATTCATCAGTTGATTCAATTACCGCATCAGTCACCTTCTCAATTCCTCCAAGGATATAGCCGACTTTTCCTTTCAGATTCTCAATAAGCTGTTCTTCGGTAGCAGTAGGAGTGTCGAGGCGCTCGCATTCGTACCCCGCATCAAGTAACTGCTTCTCGTGTTCAGGAAAGATAAAAAGTGAATCAGTTATAAGGATTTTGCCTTTCATGAAGAAAGTATAGCAGTTTCTCTATATTTAGTTGGAGCTATAATCGAGCGTTTTTATGACACGTCTCGGTCTAGCTGTCAATGGCTGCGAGACTAGGACTCGAACCTAGATAGCTTCCTCCAGAGGGAAGTGTCCTACCATTAGACGATCTCGCAATATACGCACATACCAGCACAGCTGCCGTCTGCACAGAATACGGGAAAAAAGGACTTATTTCAAGGCCGGTGGGTACTGAGAGTACAAAGCCCGCGCCGTAGGTACGGCGCGGTAAAAAGTGCTTTGCAGAGGCGTTCTTTAGCCTATGTGACGAAGACTCCCACCTCCTCTGCAGCGATGCTGCTTCCCAATGCCCCATCCATGAACCTTCTTTTTCGCTTCAGATTGAAACGCTTCTCATATTCCCTTTGAAGCTTGCACAGCTGAGCGGGAGAGAATGTGATGACGGCATTCGGTTCAAGATTCGTGACATCTGGCAATCCGAACGCCCGACACAACTGTGCGGCGTGCTCAGTTGTGAATTCGCCGAGAATTTCGAAGCGCTCAGTCTTGTACCCAGGCGTCCTTTTCATGTATGACCATTCTGGCCAGCCATTCCAATTCCAGACGAAACACCGGTCGCGATACACCGAGTAGTAAACGACATACATCGCATACGCGTGCTCGGCAGGTAAAAGATGCGCAGGCGTCTCCGCAATCATTAACTGATTCATCTCACGTACTCCCTAGTTACAAAAGGGCCGGTTCCCTAAACACAGCAAACTCCTTCCGGAGTTTGCTGTCAAGCACACGAAGTGTGGAGAATTAGTGAGCCTGCACTGTAGCATTGGCACTGCTATCGCTGCTGCCCGTTGCCTTCACGATAGCGCCGATGTCTGCACGAGCCTGAGCGAGATCCTGCGTTGCAGCCTTGATCTTCGCAGCGGCATCCTTGAGAGCGGCCTTGTTCGAAGCTTCGATGATTGCGTTTCCGCCATCCGGCTTCAGGTTACTGGTCTCAGAGACGGCTGCGGTCGCCTGGATATTCGCATCAGCGAGCTTTGCTTTCATGTCTGCAAATGCCGTATTCGCTGCAGAGACATCCTTGCCGGCGGTCTGAGCTGCAGTGATGCGAGCCTGGAGCTTCGTCTCGAGTCCCTGTGCTTGCGCGATAATCGTCTGGATACGATCAGAGGCAGCGAGGATGCGGCCCTGTGGCAATACGACGAGGTACGTACGATTGTCCTTCGTTATGGATTGAATGTCCGCCTTGAGGGTTGCCGTATCGGTATCCGCGTCGATCTTTGCCTTGAGCGTCGTGAGGGTTGAGATCTGAGCATTGATGCTTGCCGTGAGGCTCGCCTGCTCATCGCCGGTGAGCTTCTTCATCTCACCGAAACGACTAATGATCTTATTAAGGTCAGCGATACGCTTGTCGATCGCTTCATCTGCTTTTGCCTTCGCATTAGTTCCGTTTCCGGCTTCACGTGTCGTGCTTGCATGCGCGTTCATGTGCATCTCGCCGCTCATGCCCATGGTGGCTGAAGCGGGAGCGCCGATGTGGGTATCGGTGTCTGCACTGACGGTTAGGTTAGTAGTGGCGCCGAGTTCTGCAGCGAATGCCGAAGCAGGAAGCAACGCTCCGAGTGCGACGGCTGCTGCGATGTGTGGGATTCGTAGTGAAATTTTCATAGGCGATAGATTACTGCGCGTTCAGGCTGTTGCTGACGTCCGCGTTATCAGATTGCAATCCTCCAAGCTGAGCATCGATAGATGAGAGGTCTTGTTGCATCGAGGCATCAGACGTATCCGAGCTTGAGGCTGCATTCTGAGAAGCGGTAGACGTCGGCACTGAACCTGCCGAGCCAGCCGACGAGCGGCTGAACCAATAATAGGCGCCCGCCGCGAGGATAATAACCACGACGGCACCGACAACGATCTTTCCAGTTGAAGTCATAACAGGTGATCTTGCTACTAATAAGACGTTTACAGTATACCTCTCTTACACGAAACTACAGCCATAGAGGCCAGGTATATACCTTATGCGCTTTTACGTTCTGAAGCAGCTTTAAGGAAAGCGGTGAAAAGCGGATGAGGATCGAGCGGACGAGCCTGGAGTTCCGGATGTGCCTGCGTACCCAGGAAGAATGGGTGCTCTTCGCGAGGAAGCTCAGCAATTTCCATAAGGATGCCGTCTGGAGATGTTGCAGAGAATACGAGGCCCCCATCGGCGATCTGCTGCACGTATTCGGGATTGATCTCGTAGCGATGACGATGACGTTCTTCGACAACATCTTTGCCATACGCTTCATGCGCGATAGTTCCCTCCTTCACATGTTCTTCGTACACGCCGAGACGCATGGTACCGCCGTAGTTATTGGCTTCGATGAGCGCGACTTGCTCAGGCATCACGTCCACAACCGGATGAGGAGTGCCTGGATTGATTTCTGTCGTATGCGCATCTTCGATGCCAAGGATATGACGAGCATACTCGATCACCATGAGCTGCATACCATAGCAGAGGCCGAAGTATGGGATCTTATTCTCGCGCGCGAACTGGATAGCCTTGATCTTACCTTCGATACCCGTCTCACCAAAACCGCCTGGCACGAGGATGCCGTCATACTTACGGAGCATCTCGATGTCCACTGGATTCTCCTTCGTAAAATCCTTCGCATTGATCCATTCGATCTTCGGCTTCACGCCAATCGCTGCGCCAGAATACTTCAACGCTTCGATCACCGAGAGGTACGCGTCGGAAAGCACGAAGTCCCCTGTATCAAAATACTTTCCAACGATACCGATCGACACTTCCTTTTCAGGATTCTTGATGCGCTGCACGAAATTGCGCCAATCATGAAGGCCGGTCGATTCAGTCACAGGAAGAGAAAGCTGCTCGAGCAGGAGCGTTCCCATGTTGTCTTGTTCAAAATTGAGTGGTACGTCGTAGATGCTTTCAACATCAGGTGCCGAGATGATGTGGTCCGGCTGCACGTTGCACCAAATCGCAAGCTTCTCCTTTCGCTTCTCATCCATCGCCTGATTTGAGCGAGCGATGATGAAGTCTGGTTGGACGCCATATGAGTTGAGTTCGCGAACTGCAGTCTGCGTTGGTTTGGTCTTCATCTCACCGAGCGTTCCTGGTGTTGGAAGATAAGTGACCATCACATACGCCACATCCTTCGGATGCTGGAGACGGAGTACGCGTGCCGCTTCGATGAAAAGTGCATTTTGGAAGTCACCTACCGTTCCGCCGATCTCGATCACTGAAATCTCGCTGCCATTATGTGATGCTGCTGCATAGATGCGACGAAGGATCTCATCGCGTACGTGCGGTACCGCTTCAACCGTCTTGCCCGCATACTCAAGGGCGCGCTCCCGATTGATGACCGACTGATACACCATGCCGCTTGTCATGTAATCCTCAGAGGTGAGGTCACGATTTAAGAATCGTTCGTAGTTGCCCATGTCCTGGTCGGTTTCGAGGCCACTCTTGAGGACGAACACCTCGCCGTGCTCGGTCGGATTCATGGTGCCCGCATCGACGTTCAAATACGGATCGATCTTCACGAGATTGACCGAGTACCCGCGGCCCTGAAGAAGAAGGCCCATTGAGGAGCTCGCGATGCCTTTCCCGACGCCGGACATTACCCCGCCAAGTACAAAAATGAATTTGTGTCCTTCGAGTGCCATATTATGCGCGGAGATAGCGGCGGACGCCGAGGTAGCTGGCAAAACTGCCGAGGAGGAAGCCTGAGCCGAAGAGGACTGCAGCAAATTCAAGGATATGACTCATGTAGTACGTGAAAAGGTTAAATCCTCCGAGCCACGCTGAAAGATTTGTACCAACATACCACGACACCGGCGCGAATACTATCATCGCGATGAGAGCCGACAATACGCCGCCCAATATCCCTGTGACGATGAACGGACCACGGATATAGGCGTTCGAAGCACCCACGAGCCGCATCACGGCGATCTCGTCGCGGGAGCTGTAGATAGCGAGACGAACGGTCGCGAGCGTGATGATGGTCGAAGCGATAGCGAAAATAATCACTATAACCAGGCCAGCTTGTTCCGTAGCATTGATCACAGACGTGAGGCGATTGATGATGCCCTTGTTCTGTTCGTAGTTGATATGGTCAATCATCGAAGTGCCGCCTGCAGAGAGATCCGCATCATTATTCACATAATCAACGATTGATTGATATTGCGTCGGGTCTTTTGCTCGGATCGCGAGTGATGCACCAAGCGGGTTAGTGCCGAGTTCGTCGAGCGCGTTCAAGGTGAGCTGATCGCTTGCGTGACGTTCGCGGAATTGTTGGAGCGCCTGATCACGCGAGGTGTAGGTGACGTCCGCAACCTGCGGCAGCTGCACGAGCTTATCTTTGAGGTTCAGAATCGTGCCTTCGTCAGCATTAGTCGTGAAATAGACGCTCACATCGACTTTCGATTGCACCGCATCAAGCGTGTATGTGAGAAGCGCGGAAAGGAACATGAGCAGTCCGATGATAATCATCGTGACCGTCATGATGAGTACGGTCGCGAATGAGACCGCTCCGCTGCGGAAGAAATTCTTTGAACCGTTTGATACGACGCGCTTGAATGCAGTGATCATAATTACAAAATATATTGGCCCTGCGGATCGTCGCGCACGATGCGTCCGCGATCCATAGTAATGACGCGCTTGCCCATCGCATCTACCACGCCCTTGTTATGGGTCGTGATGATGACGGTCGTGCCGAGCTCGTTCACTTTCTTGAGGATCTCGACAACTTCATAGGTGTTGATCGGATCAAGGTTACCAGTTGGCTCGTCTGCAATGATCACATCGGGCTGATTAATGATGGCGCGACCGATCGCAACACGCTGCTGTTCACCGCCAGAGAGCTGGTTCGGGAAGTGGTTCGCCTTCGTGCTCAAGTCGACGAGGTTCAAGATGTACGGAACATCCGAAGCGATCTCATCGTCATGACGGCCTGCTGCTTCCATCGCGAAGGCAATGTTCTCGTACGCCGTCTTATTCGGAATAAGACGGAAATCCTGGAAGACCATGCCGATCTTGCGGCGGTAATGATGAAGCGCAGAGTTCGGGAGCGCATGCACATCAACATCCTGGAACATGACAGTTCCTGAGGTCGGCTTCTCTTGCGCAAGAAGCATCTTGAGGAGGGTCGTTTTTCCTGCGCCTGAATGCCCGACAATAGACACGAATTCTTTCGGTTGGATGGTGGCAGTTATATCCTCCAAAGCTGGAGTGCCATCACGGTAGATCTTGGAGACGCCATCGAAAGTAATCATGAACAACGAAGTTCATTATACCCCATTTGCGGCCGCTGCGTCTATGAAGCTATCCAGGTCTCCTTCCAAAACCGCGTCCGGATCGTGCGATTCGTGGCCTGTTTCGTGGTCTTTGACGAGCTTGTATGGGTGCAGCACGTATGAGCGCATCTGGCTGCCCCATTCGTTTGCTGTCGTGGCTGCAATGGATCGGCCTTTTGCCTCAGCTTCGCGTTTTGCCTCTTCCATAGCAAAGATCTTCGCCTTGATGTATTCCATCGCGCGGTCGCGGTTTGCTTGCTGGCTGCGCTCGCTTGAGACGTGCGTGGAGACACCGCTCGGAATGTGCGTGATACGCACAGCGGTCTCGCGCTTATTCACGTTCTGGCCGCCCGCTCCGCCGGAGCGGGCGAATGTGATCTCCAGATCGTCCGGCTTTATGTCCACTTTTTCATTCGGCGCAAGCTTCGGCAACACTTCTACCAATGCGAACGATGTCTGTCGCTTATTATTCGCATTGAATGGCGAGATGCGCACGAGGCGATGCACGCCGGATTCGTGCTTGAGTAGGCCATATGCACCTTTGCCGGTTATCTCGAGGAGTACATTCCGGTATCCTCCATGATCGTTCTCGTTCGCGTGAAGCTCCATCACGTTCCAGCCTTTCTGCGCCGCATAGCCCTCATACATGCCGCGCAACATGCGGGCGAAATCTTCCGCATCATCTCCGCCAGCACCAGCAAGGATGCCGAGCGTCGCCGGACCCGCGTCATGCCCGCCCGAGCCGCCGCTCGCCGCCGATTCCTTCAGATTCTGATATTCGCGCACCACGCGCTGCGCTTCATCCTTATCTGCCCAAAAATCAGGCATGGCCATCAGGCCTTCGATCTCTGCAAGCCGCTCCTCCGGATTCATTCTTTGAGTATAACAAAACCTATTGAATAAAATAAAAAATCGACCATGACCGGTCGAGTATGAATGTACAGTATCGAAAGCACTCACAGAGAAGGCGGTAAGCGGTGGCAAACCCACCCTCTCTGTAAGTACCCGTTCCGGGTGGCTAAATCCCGGAAACTGAGGCCGCTCAACAACCTCACCACTACTATACATCAATATATATTGATGTCGAATCTGGTTCTGGAAAAGCAAAATCCGCCGTGAAGCGGATAATGCTTTTAAACTACCTGGAGCCATCTCGGAGGATCGAACTCCGGACCTTGTCGTTACGAGTGACATGCTCTACCAACTGAGCTAAGATGGCGAATAAAAAGACTATATCATATTCCCTTTCTGTAGCGAACGCTCTTTCTATTGGAGCCGTTGGGCAGAATTGAACTGCCGACCTACTCCTTACCATGGAGTTGCTCTACCCCTGAGCTACAACGGCGAATGAGGGTAAAAGAAATGACCATTCTTATGGATATTTCTTTTCGCCCGAGAGAGCCGGTTGAAAACTTTTTCGAGTCTTCGAGAAACAAGTTTACAACGGCAAGCCCTCGAACCTCTGCATACTAGCGCATTTCCCTGAACCTTTCAATTTCGCCCTAGAAGCTCGCAAAGTGAATTGCGGTATAGATCACAGCGGCGCCAAGGAGCGTCATGATCGTCGTAATGAATCGAGGATAGCGGTGGTGGCTGTCGGGCAAGAGCTCGCTCGCACCGATATAGAGGAAGAATCCGCAGAAGAGCGCCAGGATGACCGACAAGTGCTGATCCGACACACGGAAAAACATCGTCGCGATGATACCGAGAATCGGTGCTATTGCGTCAACAACTAGCCACAAGAAAGCAATCTTCGGCTTACCCGTTCCAAACAAGCTCAGATTCACCGTATTGATGCCGTCAGAGAAATCATGCGCGAGCACGGCAAGCGCGACGACAGCACCGAACGCAGTCGAGACCTGGAACGCGAGTCCGATACCTATACCATCCAAGAGACTGTGGATCGAAAGGCTCCCCGCTCCGACATGACCGCGGTGGCCGCTCTCGACTGTCGTCGTGATCAGGATGAGCCGGTCCAAGAGCATGTATGCGAGGAAGCCAAAGGCAACCGCACTCGTGAGAATCGGAAAGTCATAAAACTTCGAACCAAGTTGCATCTCTTCCGGCATGAGATCGAAGAATGCAACGCCGACCACTGCCCCGGCGCTGAAGCCGAGAATAAGGTGGATCTTCTCTTTGAAGCGGAGCGCGAGCGAGCCCCCGATAAGGGTCGAGATTCCGGTCGCGATTCCGATCAGCAATAATGTCATACCTTACCTATATACAGGAGAAACTCGATTAACGCACGACCTGTCCTTCTGAGTAGCGATGATTCGCATCCTTTGCATCGTAGGTCGTTGCAGTGTCACTCTCGGTAATAGTTGTGAACGTCGTTGGATCAGCACCTTGCACAATCGAATCGCCATTGTATCCGGCATAATAGACGTGGTTAGCATCTTCGGAGTATCCGTAATCAAGAGCTTTGAACGTCATCGGATTTGCATCCGGAATCACCGCACCGCTGTCGTAAACATGGTCGACATCCTTTGCATAGCCATTATCGAGCGTCATGAAAGACTCAGGATCAGCACCTTTTATCATCTTGTCAGCATAGTAGACTGCGTAATCATCGGCAGCGTAGCCATTATCCAGTGCCTTGAAGCTATGCGGATCTGCATCAGGAATGACAGCATCATTGTAGTACACGTAATTGCCATCAGTGGAGTATCCCGTATCTGACGAGCCGATAATCTGGAGTGGCTGAGGATGCATGGAGTGGGAATTACCTAAGAGGAGAAAAGGTACTTCCATGACCATGCAGGCAAGTGCGGCGATGAATGCCCACTTCGTAGCTTCTGACATCGGACCGTTCGGTGGGAATGTGTTCGAGTAGGTGGATTTTCCGAACGCGAGTATCGGATAAAAGATGAACGGCAGGAAGATCATGCCGGCCACGAACCATTTGCTTTGTTTCCCAAACGCAAGCGCGAGCCGACGATACGTATAAACCATTATGAATATGTTCACGATCGGTATGAAGAACAGGAGGATCCACCAGAGCGGACGACCTGCGATCTCGAGCAATAGCACCTTGTTATAGAACGGTACTAATGCTGCCCAACCTGGCTTGCCAGCCTTCTCAAATATTTTCCAAAGGCTGATGAGCATCAGTGCGACAACGCCCAACACGAGGAGCATTATGACAAGGATGAGGAATACTCCCCCGAACATTGCTCCAGAAGCCGAAGCGGTGAGAGAATGAGGAGCAGCTGAGAAGAGTGAAACGAGCGAATGGTGCATATATGTTTGGTTAGTAACTTAATAGTACCACAGTATGCAGAACGTCAAGAAGGTACGCAGGCAAGCGAAGAGTTCGGCGGAACACGGCAAGAACCATTAATAGTGCCGTTCGGAGTCGTGAAGGAACAGGAAGCATCCACCGACTTGCTTGCACATGCATCTATCGCCGCCTGCGGCGGCGTCATGCCACCCTGGCCTTGCTGTCCGCCTCCCTGCTGCATCTGATTTGTTGAGCCACTCTGCTGTCCCTGACTACTCTGTGGTCCTTGGCTCTGCTGCCCGCCTGTCACAGAGGAAGAACTCTGTCCGCCCATCGGTATAGACATAAGTGTCGATGGCTTGCCGCGGAAGCAACTTGCCGAGTACGGGAAGTCCTGTGTCATCACGTAGTGATACGTCGTCACCTTCTTGCCATTCTCATTGATCTCGCTCGTGATGCCATGACACTCATCCAGATCATCAGTCGTGAGGAATTTATTCGTCGCAACCTCAGGACCAGTGATCGGGAATCCATCGAACGCATAGCCGAGTACCGTCTTCTCGCTAATGTCCTTGAAGCAGGCGCTCAAGCTGTGGTAGTGGTATTCACCAGTTCCTTGCGGATGTCCGTCGCAGGAGTCCTGCAGTTCATGCGCAGGCGCATCACGGAGTCCTGCATCAAATCCATCGAAGAGCGCAACACCGTCTGTCATGATACCCACTTCGCCACCCATGCAGTACGGCGTGTCGGAATAAGTCGGATTCGCGGGAATAGTCTCTTTGATCGTCTGTGCCGAGATAGTGTTTGGATTCGCGTCATACTGATGCGCGGGATCGCTGGACGCGACCGGGAACACGCCAGTCTTGTATCCGACCGGCAAGTCGTTACCGGTGAGGATGCGATAGGCACCTGAGATCACATTCGAGAACGTTGCTTGTGGCCACGCGACGGAACCTTGTATCGCAACCTTCTTCAAGAAATTCCACGTGTTGGTCCCCATCCATGGACCATTCACCATTGAACCGGGATTATCTTTGTGTACGTTACAGAGATAGATGTATCCCTTCTTGGGACCAGTCGTCACGTATTTATAATCGCCAAGTGGCACTTCGCCAGACGCATATGTATTTCCTCCCATCGCGAGGAGCTCGTCATCAGTGTAGACCTTCGACCCTGTAGCAGTGTTGGAAGACGCAGTAGAGACACCAGTTGCACCAGCAGCTGAAGTTGTGTTCGTGGTGCCACTCCCGCCGGCGATTGAGTTCGAAGGTGTACTACCGTGACTTTGACTACTATTCGTCGTCGGTTGCTGGGTTACTCCTTGCGATGAGACTGGTGCTGCTTGCGGACCGCCGAATAAGGTTGTAAAGCTAAGAATGATTCCCGTGAACACTGATGCGATGGTTTTGAAGAATTCCATAATATGCTGGTTACGAATGTCTTCAGTATACCAACGGAAACAATTGCTACTGCCGAGGCTGTGGACGATTCTTCTCTATCGTCTTATCTAATTCTTTCTCAACCGGCTTCACAAGATTATTTCGAAGATACAGATACCCGATCACGCTCCCAATGAGTGCGCCGATCGTATCCATGATCTCGTCCTTCATCGTGTCGACAACTCCTGTCTGTCGCTGTTGCATGTTCGTGTGGAAAAGCTGATCGCCAGAAAATTCAAACACTTCCCAGAGCAATCCCACCGAGAGCGCGAAACAAAATGAAAAGAGGCACAAGACGATCGGCTTCGCGGCGATGCGACCTTGTCGGAAAAAGACGAGTATCACCACAAGCCCGACAAGTCCGAACGCAACGCCGGAGCCGCTGTGCAGCATGACATCCCACCACCAGAACTTTTGATAATAGTGCTCGATCTGACCGAGAATGATCGTCGCATATAAGAACAAGCTGATGAGCAGACTGAAGAATGCAGGAATATAAATCCGTAGGCCTTTTTCTGCAACAAATGGAACGAGAAAAAGGACGAGCGACCCGATCGCGAGGCCGACTGAATCCCAGTTCCCTTGCAGAGCTGCCACGATGCCGCCGCCGAAATTTAAAAGAAAGATAAGAGCATACGCGAGGCCGAGCCACGTCAACGGAAATTCTCCCTTCTTAAGGTCTTGTCCTAAAATTCGCATGTCCCGATTCTACCGAATCAGTGGCGAGATGGAAATAGTTGCAGAGAACACAAGCAGGATGATGAGCGAGAAGAGAAAAGTTTTCTTTGCCCAGCTCGCTTCGTCTGACGCAGTGAAGCCGCGGACTCCTTGCACGAGCCACCAGCATGTCGCAAGAATTACGACAGCGAATGAAAGCGCGCTTGCGGTCCCAGTCACGACAAACGCTATAAGTACTGCGAGAAACGCGATCATGAACCCGACGATATGCAATTTGGTCGTGCGCATTCCCTTCACTTTTGGAAGCACTAGAATGCCTGCAGCTGAGTATTCCTCAAGGCGATACATCGCGATCGCATAGAAATGCGGCATCTGCCAAGTGACGAGCGCGAGAAATAAAAGGAGCGCTGCGAGGTCGAGGCGGTTCGTGACAGCGGTATACCCGACCAAGATCGGCACGGCACCTGACACGCTTCCTACGACAGCTCCCCAATATGATGCGCGCTTCGCGAGCGCATAGAGGACTACATAAAAAATGAATCCGACCGCAGCAGCTGCCGCCGTGAGTGCGTTTACAAAAAAGAACAGGAGTGCGAATCCAAGAATTCCGAGAATCGTTCCATATATGAGCGCGTTCCGGATCGAGATCGCTCCGGTGACAAGCGCGCGTTTCTGCGTACGCGGCATCTTCGCATCTATGTGGCGATCAGTGTAGTTATTGAACGCACATCCCGAACCAATCACGAGACCGATACCAATCACTGTTTCGAGGAGCAAAAGAATATTCGGAAAACTATGCCACTGCCACGCAAAAAGAAACGCCGCGACAGTCGTGATCACATTCCCGTAAATGATGCCGGGTTTCGCGAGCGTATAGTATTCCTTTATCGTATCCATGCTAAAGGCCGGACTGCCCGTTCATGTACTGATTCATCTGCTGCGGACTCATCATCATGCGGTCGTTCAAGGTGAACATGATCCAGACTGATCCAACCACGAGAATGCCCACCACAACGGTCGTGCAGGCGAGTATCCAAAGTTTCTCTCGTGAATCCCGCGTCTTCTCTGCACCCAGATGGAGGAAGTAGATGACTTGCGCCAAGAATTGCAGGAGTGCGAGCACGAGGGTTGCGATGATGAGCAACGGCGATGGAAATACATGTCGCATCACAAGGAAGAACGCTGCACCCGTAAGAAGGAGCGAAACGGCAAATCCGATGACATAGGAACGGAGCATATGCGTTCCCTGCGGGAGCACGTGCATCTCTTCTAGATAGTCGTTCGTGTTCATATAACGCCAAATAAGTATACGATCGTAAAGATGAATATCCAGATGAGATCGAGGAAGTGCCAGAATAAACTGAGGAGCACGAGCTTGCGCGTGTTCGATCGCGTTAGCCCTTTTCGGAGAATCGCAACAATAAGCGCGATCATCCAGATCAATCCCAGTACGATATGCAATCCGTGCGTCCCAACGAGCGCGAAGTACGAAGAAAGGAATCCACTACGCGTCCAATCGTTTCCCTCAAGCGCAAGCTTCGCGAACTCAGATACTTCCATTGCGACAAACGCGAGGCCGAGCAACGCGGTCACGATGAGCGAGAGCACGACGTGAATCTTCTTCCCGTATCGTGCAGCGATGAGAGACAGTCCTGCCGTGAAGCTGCTCGTGAGCAAGAGACATGTCTCGATGAACACGAATGGCAAGCTGAAAATATCGACTCCAGACGGTCCGCCAAACGTGCCCGAGCGAAGCACAGCAAAAACTGAGAAAAGCGATGCGAATAGCACGAAGTCGGTCATCAGATACACCCAGAATCCGAAGATGGTTGTCGTGTCCTTGTTCATACGTTTTGCATGGTTATGAATCGATCACGAAGACGACGCTCGTTCGCTTCCACTTCGCCAGCGCGGATGATGTATTCAGTGTCTTCGTCAAATGTTCGCATGATAAGGAACGCAGTGCCTGCAATGACGCTCACGATCACAAGCCACCAGATATGCCAGACGAATCCGAACCCAAAGAAGAAGGTTGCAGCACCAATCGCAAATCCCGCAGCGGTGTTGCGTGGCATCGTGATGTCTTCGTATTCCCGACGGATATCGATCGTCTTTCCTGTCGCTTGTATCGCAACGTCTTTCTCATTATGCGCTTTGAGCTGCCAATACTCATCGCGAGATTCAACCATCGGCAGGATGGCGAAATTGTATGCAGGTGCCGGCGATGGAATCGACCACTCGAGCGTACGGCCATTCCATGGATCGCCGGTCGTATCCAAAGCCTGGTGTCGGTTCTTGATACTCACGAAAAGCTGTATAAGTTGGCATGCAAATCCGAGCACAATGATCGCCGCGCCAATGCCCGCAATGATGAAAAGCGGCTGCCAGCTCGGGTCCGTGTAGTGATCAAGACGGCGGGTCGCACCCATGAATCCGAGCACATAGAGCGGGCCGAAGGCAAGAATGAAACCGATAAGCCAATTCCAGAACGCGCGCCTGCCCCACTTCTCGTCCAGCTTGAATCCGAATATCTTCGGGAACCAATACGTGAGTCCAGCAAAGTATCCGAAGAGTACGCCACTCACGATCATCGTATGGAAATGCGCGACAAGGAAGAGCCCGTTGTGGAGCTGATAGTCTGCGACCGGCTCTGCAAGCACCACGCCCGTGACGCCGCCGAGCGTAAACAAGACCACGAAGCCCATGTACCACATCATCGGCGTGAAGAATCGGATGCGTCCGTGATACATCGTGAAGATCCAGTTGAACATCTTCACGCCCGTCGGGATTGCAATGACAGCTGTCATGATGCCGAAGAATGCGTTCACATCTGCACCGGCACCCATCGTGAAGAAGTGGTGCAGCCACACAATGAATGAAAGGAACACGATTGCGATGACGGAGTACACCATGGACGCATAACCAGCCAGTTTCTTTCCTGAGAACACCGGTACGACTTCTGAGAAAATGCCAAACGCCGGCAACACGAGCACATAGACTTCCGGATGGCCCCATGCCCAGATAAGGTTCACATACATCATCATGTTGCCGCCGCCAGCCGTGAAGAAATGCATGCCGAAGGTGCGATCGAGCGTGAGGAGCGCAAGTGATACGGTGAGAATCGGGAACGAAACCGCAACGAGCCACATCGAACCCAAAACCGTCCATGAGAACATCGGCATCTTCATGAGGCTCATGCCTTTGCACCGCATCTTTAGAATTGTCACGAGGAAATTGATGCCTGAGAGAAGGCTGCCGATGCCCGAGATCTGCAAGCTCCAAAGCCAATAATCAACGCCGACCGTCGGGCTATATGCGAGCTCAGAAAGTGGAGGGTACGAAAGCCACCCCGCTGTTGAGAAATCACCGAGGATGAGCGAAAGATTTATGATAAGCGCACCCGCAACGAAGAGCCAGAAGCTGAGCGAGTTCAGGAATGGGAACGCCACATCGCGAGCGCCGATCTGCAGCGGCACAATGAGGTTGATGAGCCCGAACATGATGCCCATCGCGACGAAGAAGATCATGATCGAACCATGCGCTGAGAAAATTTCCTGGAAGTGACTCGCTGTAACAATGCCATGCGCCGACCCGACCGAGGTCGCCTGCTGAATGCGCATGAGCACGGCATCTGCTGCCCCACGCACGAACATGATGAGCGCCACGACTATATACATTACACCGATTCTCTTCGGATCAAGAGACGTGAGCCAGTTCCGCCAGAGCGGACCCCATGCCTTGAAGTATGCGACGAGACCGATCAGCCCCAGGCCAATCACGACCATCGTCGTCGCACCGCCCCATGCCACCGCATTTTCTGGTAAGAGGCCCCAAGAAAGCTTTCCGAAGAGTAAGCTCCAATCCATATTATTGTTGCGGCATCATATATTTCATGATGATCGAAGTATATAACGAGCTGTCCGGAAGCGAATAATAGGCCGGTGAGACGTATTCGCTCGGCGCTGCGAGTGCTGCATAGCTTTCCCTTGTAAGTGGTTGCGGCTGCGCGTCCTGTACTGCCGCGACCCATGCGTCGAAGTCGTCCTTCGTGACCGACTTCGTATCGAACGTCATGCCCGCGAATCCTTTGCCACTGATATTTGCAGACGCTCCTTTATAGGTACCGGTCGTGCTCGCGATGAGGTAGAGCTGATTCGTCATCGCTGGCATCGCCATGATCTGCCCGCCGAGGCTCGGAATCCAGAAGGAGTTCATCGGCGCATCGGAAGTGATCTCGAAATGGACCGGAGTGTTCTCGGGGATCTCCAAAAAGTTCACCGTCGCGATATGTTGGTCCGGATAGATGAAGAGCCATTTCCAATCGAGCGATACGACTTGAATGGTGATCGGCGGAACCGTGCTCTTGATCGGCACATACGGATCAAGCTGGTGCGACGTCTGCCAAAGGATCACCGATAAGAATATGATGATACCGGTCGGCACGAGCCACCACGCGAATTCTGCACTGCGACTGTCATGGTCCCAGTTCGGTTCGTGGTCTTTTCGAGCAATCGGACTGCTTGCCCGATAGCGCCACGCAAACGCAAACAAGAGCCCGAACACAGGAAGCACGACGATCGAGCTGAGGGCAAAGGTGATAAAAATAACGCCCCGCTCGCGGAAGCCGATCAAACCTTGCGGGTTCAACACCGAAAGATTGCCAACGTGAGAATACGCAAACGCGACGATACCGCCTACGGCGACCAGTGCCAGGAACGAGAATAGGAGTACCCGCTTCATTTTGCTCAGTATATCACTTGGCCGCTGAGCAGCAGATAGAGAGGATAAAGCATAAAAGCCCTGCCGGGCTTTTATGCTTTTCTCACTTACTCTTCCTTTAGATTCCAAATTTCACGTTCGGCATGCCATCCATGATGTGCTTCGCCATTACGCTCGTGCCAGAGGTGTCACCCTGGACACCGACCGTATCGCCGATCTGGATATCAGACACGGAGATGGTTTGCATCTTGTCTGCAGTCGCGCCTGAGGCATTCACGGTATATGTCTTTCCGTCTTTACCCTGCACCGTGAGGGTCGAGCCATTCACGGCAGTCACCGTACCCATGACTCCTGGCATGCGACCAAACTCACCGCCTCCGCGGCCGATCATGCCATCTTCAATCTTCGTCGCGGTGATAGTAGTGCCATTCACCGTTCCCTGCACGCGCAGCATATCCCCGACCGCAATTCCCGAAACAGTTATCGTCGTAGAGACGGGCTTCGCTCCCTGCGTCGTCGGTTTCGCCATCTTGGTTATCGTCGCATTCGAAGCGTCGACCGTATACGTCGTATTACTCTTCATGTCAGTCAGCGTGATGGTAGTGCCATTGACTGCAGTAACCATTCCGGCTGCTGCAGGCGGCGTGCCCCACTGTTTTCCAGTTGTATTTGCAACACCCGGGGCTGTAGCAGTGGTGTCTGCATGAGCGACCGTAATCGCGGTCACTCCTCCGCTTATGACTAACGCTGCTGCAGCTAACGGCAGGATCAGGCTTTTCTTTTGCATATGAACATATGAAGGTTATGAATAACGCGAGCAGGGCTGCGGCATTCCCTTACCTTATATACGTTCCCAACGAACGTTTCGTTTCACTTATGGACGTGCGAGTTTCCAGTCTGCCTTGAGGCCAGCACCCTTCACGGTCGAGGTCGCATCGTACGCGTAGAAGTAAAGCGGATGGCCATCGTAGGTGAGCTGTGTCGATCCGTCATCGCGAGTGAGCCATGCGATCTTTCCAGTGATTGGTGATTCAGCATTGAGCGAGCTTGTCGCAGTTACCACGTATGGCTTCCAAACAGTCGCGCATGCACCTTTGCAGTAGGAGACCTTCGCATAATCCTGTGCGTAGGTGTAGAGCGGCATGCCGTTGTATCCGATCAAGTACGTGCCGTAGGTTGCAGACTTATCTTCGCCGAGTGCGAGATTGTCGCCCGGAATCGCGAGTGTCGAAGTCGCAGTAGTCTGCGTTGCAGTCTGAGAAGTATTCTTGTGTGCAGTCATGAGCACAACGATTATGACAAGGGCGACAATGACTGCGAGCACGATGGTGATTATGGTCTTTGATTTCATGGCTCTAGTATACTCCTCTCGTGGAGATTGCAACTACGGCTTTATTCTGGCTTGATTTCGGACCCATTTCCCGTATTTTTCTGCCATATCTTCGAAACTGACTGCATTCGTAGCAATCTCTTTCTTTCCATGGACCATGCTGATCCAAGCATTCAGCTTTACCGGCTTCGTATATTCCTTCACTTTCTGTAGCTGACTGATCCTTTTCTTCGCTTCAGCGATTGCCTCATCCGCACTCATGGTCATGTCCTCGAGCAATGCCTTGGTCGATGGATTCTTTCCTGTAGCGAGACGCACGAATTGTTTATATGTATACCGCGAGCCATACTTCCATACTTCTGTCATTTCCTTTCCTACATTGGGATTGTCAACAATATATCCGTATTTCTTATAGAAATACGCGCGCCATTGCGAGAGAGCGATCTCAGCAAGCCCATACCCGTGATACGAGCCAGAACTCTCCCAAGAGTAAATGTGCGGGACATTGAGCGCATAAAGCGAATCTTCAGACTCATCGAAATACTTGCGGTAGTTCTTGCGGGCGATACTGAGGACCTTATCTGTCGTAAGATTCTTTGCTTCATAAATCTCCCGCTCGAAATTCGAGACGAATAATATAGAATGCATTCGCTTCGCACGGAGGGGTGCTAACTTTCGAACCTTCCGCTCATAGAGTTCAAAGGGATATGGAGTACCCGCAGCATCTTTCGCATACCGTGTCTTCCATTCGATACTAGAGAAAACAGTATCGAGGAACATACTCTGCGTCTCTGCCCATGACATCGCCATCGGCGCGTATTCGTGATTCAAAGCAACATCCCGTTCGTCCACGTTCAAGAAATGAGCGGCATGGCCACCTTCATGGAAAAGCGTGTTGTACCCCATCACGCCTGAGCCAACCTGCCCTGCCACTACATTGCAGGTGAAGTTCGAACTTCCCGGTATGCGCTTGCCCTTTTCGTAGTGAACGAGATCAGGCCAATGACAGAATCCATTGTTCCATTTCCCTTTCCGATCTAAGAGATCCAACTGCAGCCTTCCTTTCCTATAATCGATTCCCATAGCCGAGAAGGATCTGCCCCATCGGAGGAGCGCCTCATCGAATTGGAAATACGAATCTTCTTCTTTCGTGAAATCTCCCGCCATCATGTAGGAGAAATTCCATGGTTTGCGAAGCCCTGGCATTTTCTTTTCGAGCGCACGGATCTCAGCGAATACGAACTTCGTTTTATCATAAATTGAGTCGAAGAGTGTAAACAATTCTTCCTTCTTCATCCCATCTTCTCGCTCGGTCTTGAAGGCATAGAAATCTGAATATCCCATTCCTCGCGCATACTCGTTGCGGAGCCGCACTAACTCGACATATTCGGGAACAAGTCCTTGTGCCAGTTCTTCTCCCGCTTCATAGCACGCCTTACGAACCTTCTCATCATCGTGCGTATTCCGCATGGTCCGCATCTTGAGCGCAGAAGTCTCTACAAATACGCCCGTGTACGGATCGATGTATCCTTCTTTTCTTGTTGCTCGCTTCTTTAAAGTCGATGACTCGAGTTCACTGATCTTATTCTTCAGTTCAAGAAGATGATGCGGCGACTGATACAACTCGAAGAATCGTACCCAGGTTCGTAATCGCTGCTTCGTATTAGCATCAGCACCTTTGAGGAAAGATTTTGTTTCCTGCAAGAGTTCGCTATTGCTTCGAAATGCATCGCGTGCCGCGATCGCTTGAGTCATCTTCTTATCTACCGAATGATCTCCCATATACGAAAGCCAGAAGAGATCTTCATACGTCTTATGCAGCCGTAAATACTCGCTATTCAGTTCATCGAGAAATTTTTGTACCGTCTTCATGGATCGAGTATACACCTGGTCGCTAATGCTGCCGCATGATCATTCGGCTAACAGGTGAAAATGTAAGTAATTGGTGGTCTGGAAGCCGGGACCATTCGAGAGCACTTTGTACTGCGTGAGATGGTTTTCGCGAATAAGCTCGCTCATCACGAGGAATGACTCATCGATATATGCACGATCCTCTGAAGAGACATCTCCAATGTCACGTATGTCCTTCTTTGGAAGGATCAGAAAATCGATGCGGGCTAGTGGCGCCGGGCTTTTGATGGCAATTACCTTATCCGTCTCTTTTACTACCGGAATAACTGCTGGGACTTTTTGTATTCCTATCGAAGTTAATAGACCGAGAAGTTCGCTCCCCGTGAAGCATGACTGTGCGCAGGAAGTTATTGCCAAGAACGAACGAGGTCGCGTGTCGTTAAAAAGGTATGCGCCGATTGTGATTCCAATTAATAAGACGACACAGGTGTATGCAAAAAATTTCCAGCGCATATAAAAGAAAAATCTTATTCAGGCAAAATGATCAGATTATAGTGTCTCACTGAACGAGCAAGAGACTGGTATGCAAACACAGCCAAATGACTGGTGAGCCACGCCCCGAGGAATATGCCGTAGCCAAGCGCTGCCAGCACACATGCTCGGCGGAAGGAGTACAAGAATCTTTCCCATCGTGATATTCCTTCTCCTCTCAATATCGGTTCACGCATGAGGTAGGTAGCGATCATCACCAGCAACCAATCTGCAGCGATGAGAAGCGCCGCTGGAAAACCGTTATATCCCAAAACCATCCAAGTTCCCACATACAAAACAACAAACCCGAGCGTAAAACGAACGGGTAAAGTGAAGGTCCATCTTGATTTGAATATGCGATCCCTATGGGAAGAAATTCCCAGGAACATGTGACATCCCGTAAGAAATACAAAGAAAACGAGATAATAAATTATGGTCTCCCCGAATAGCACTAGCAGGGTTATCGCTTCACTACTCATAATCCCTATCCCAAATGAAGGACGCGGCCCAAGAGAGAAAGCAGGTTTTGGATGGCATTAAAAAGCGCTGCGAGACCAGTTGGCGCAGAATTTGTGCCAGCAGACGCATTGGAGGATGTACCAGTATCGTTCGCAATATTACTAAGAAGCGAAGTGATGCTGCTTAGGATTCCTCCAACCGCTGCATGGGTGGCAGTAGAAAAACCGTTGGTCGTGACGACTGTCGTCGTATCGGTCTGCGGTCCATCGGAAAGCGAATTCCCTGTGGAAGATTGGCCAGAAACGCCACTCTGGCCTGAGGTTGTAGTTGTGGTCGTAGTCACAGTCGTCGTGCCAGTTCCGCCACCTCCTCCTCCCGTAGATACAGGACGCCAGGTCGTCTCCACGTCGCAGTGCGCACAATCGAAGCTGATCGTCTCGTTCGCACCGATTGCTTGCCCGTGGAATTTTCCTGAAGCATCGATTGTGACACCAGTGAAATCTACCCAGCCTGCGATACTGTCCCACGCGAAGCCCGAGAGTGTTCCTTGCCCATCGTTTAGCACGCCGCCGTTTGCAGGTGCGAGATTGATCCATCCGTCATTCGCGCTCCATGCATATCCAGTAAGCGCCGAGTCAGAAACGGTAACCGTGCTGTTCGTCGGAGCGAAGTTTACGAATCCCGCGACATTGCTCCACGCATACTTATTCGTCGGGTCGATAGTACCCGACACGGCATGAGCTAAAGGCGCGACCAAGAAAAATGCCGCGAGCGCAAACAATATACTACCTGTTTGTCGTACTTGATGTGTCATTTTTTGTATTCGTCTCTTTCGACGATGATGCCGTATGTGTCGATATAACTGGCTGAGCGACAGGAACGCTTGCACTTTGCTCCGCATTCGTTGCAGCTGTTACGGGACCGACTGCGATGAGCTTATTAGTGGAAGGACGATAAAGAATCGCCGTCTGAGCACTCTGATATACGATCAGCACGTCATCGTTCTCTGCCTTCGCCAAGAATGGCTGTGCCTTCCGTACTGCCGTAGCATCGGTTATTGCGGCCATTGATGGAGTCTCGCCTTGTGGGAGCTGGATCAACTTCCCGACCTTCGAGAGGATGGCCGTCGCCTTCTCTTGCGCAGCAAGACCCGGATTCGCTTGATAGACCGTGTAGCGCCCAGCATAAAATGCGCCAGCGACACAAGCTAGGAAAAGAACGATCATGAGCGGCAAGCCAAATCTTCGAAGGGGTGGAGAGAAAGGCATACGACGAGGACGTTCGCGAGATTCTGATGGTTGATCTTGATTCATAAGCAATTTATATCACCATATTATCACATCAATCGACCGGGGTTGAAGACGTAAACGGACGTGGATGAGCTCTTAGCGACCCTTGCGGAACGCGAAGTGGAAGCTTGAGTATGAAAGATAGAGCGTGATCAGGAAGCCGAACCATGATAGCCAGAGTGGCACGACGAAATCACCGAGAACGAGGTTCCAGCCGAATGCGAGCCGCGCGAGGTGCAGCAGCGCGACGATGAGGAAGATACTACCGGCGACGACGAGCAACGTACGTTCCGCCGGCGAACGAAGCGGAAGCTTCGTGTTCCAGCCGTAATGAATGAGTAGCAGGATCACGGCCGTATCGAAGACGACGATCGGCATCACGGCAGCAGCGGTCCAGGTCGTGCCGAGAATAGTAAGAGGAAAGAACCCGGAACCGTCGAGCCAGAGCGCGCTGAATATGTCAGCGAGCACGAGGCCGACTCCAACCTTGGCGAGATCTCGAAGCATGCGGTGCATAATTGATGAGTATGCCCTCAGTATACCTGGCATTTCTCTTGTATATGCAGCTGTGCACAGCATCCTCCCGGCATTCGTGACTTCAGTTAATCGCTACCGGGAGCCAGAGGCGCTAGATAATGACGAGATCGCCGAAGAGGAAGACGTGCCCGATGAGCACGAGCGTAACCATGAGACCAAGGATCGAGAGGCCGAGAACTATGCGATGCGGATGCGTGCGCCTCAGCTCAGTGAAGACCTCGATCACAAGCGCAAGTCCCACGACTCCAGCGATGACCTCATACAGAACGACGAGGTCGCTTTGCGGCGAGGTCACGAATTTCAAGATGAATACTGAAATCGGATTCGGCGATGGAGACGAAGTTGTCGAGGCGACACGAACTGGCGTTACGGATGCATTCTCATTCTCGACGGCGATGAAAGTCTTATCTTCCGTGATGACCTTCACTTGTGGCGATGAGGTTGAAGCTCCTTCCACTTTCGGCGATGCCTTCACGACCGTCGCGCGAGTCTTTACTGGTTTGGTGGAGACCGTGGATGTGGGTGTTGTTTTTACTGCGGCCGTCGTTCCTGGTGTTCCGAATTCCTGCACTACGAATGTGGTCTGGTGTCCTTGATACGTTCCTTCCGCAGTCGCTATGCCGATCTGAGTGAAATGCCCATTGAGAATGTTCGCGCGATGCTCGGGCGAATTCATCCACGCAGTATTTACCGCATCCGAATCTGAGAAGTACACGGCAAGGTTCTCTCCCCCATATGAGAAGTTATATCCGGCCTGCGTGAACCAATACCACGGATCACGTCCGCTCGGAGACGTGTGTGCGAAGTACCCGTTCGCTGCCATATCATTCGCCTTCGCCTGAGCAGCGGCTTGCAGTTCCGGGCTAACCGTGAGTGAACCGAGATTATTCTGCGCTCGATCATCATTCGCAAGATTCACCAACGCTGCAGAGATAACGGCAGCCACTTGCGGTGAGCCGCTCGCCACCAACAAATACTGCCCTGCCACCGAGAGTCCGAATAATCCCACGATGACGAGCATCACGAGACTCGCCACCTTCACCCGCAAGAAGAGCGGCCGATATTTGTTGGTCTTGGCTGGAACGAAATAGTGGGTGAACGTTTTCCAGAGGTTCATACGTCTTAGTATGACACAACCCGCCTGAAGGCGGGTTGTGTCATTAATGAAGTGAGTTTTTCTAATGTGCTCTCTTTCGGAGAAGCAGGTATGCCGTGCCGAGAATGGCAACCGATCCCGAAATCGTAAGAAGAAGATCATTCATTGCTGAGTTTCCTCCTGCTCCCGTGTTCGGAACGCCCGGGTCAAACGTCGAGCCGCCTGTCTGAGCGATCGGGCCGGTCGAGGCGCCGAGGACCTGTCCTGGCGGAGTACCGACAGTGCCGCCGGTTCTTCCGCCGCCACCTCCGCTACTTCCTCCTCCGCCACTGCTGCTTCCGCCGCCTCCAGACGAGCCGCCAGTTACAGTTCCAGAAATCGTTCCTCCTGGACCGACCGTTCCTGAGACGCTACCCGATGCGCTCGAACCAGTTCCCACAGTACCGGCGAGCGTGCCTGTTGTAGCGGGGCCAGCACCGACCGCCGCGCCTGCCGTCAGGGTTCCTGTTACCACTGAAGCGGAAGCGATCGTTGCGCCAGTCATAGCTATCGACGCAATCATCGTAGCGCTGGCAAGCAATTTCTTAATAGTGTGATTCATAAGCGTACATCAGATATATTACGGCTGCGTCTGTACGGCGTAGTTAGTAGTGTATGTTCCATTCACCGTATTGAGCGGAACCTTCACTTCCACGAGCACTTGTACATGGTATCCCGGAGTCGTGGTCGACGTAGTGCCTACGATGTGAAGCGCTGGCGACGAATACATGTTTGCTGCAGTGATCGTGACAGGATCAGTATTCGATGCCTGCGCCGATGAGATACGCATGTTGTCGGCTACTGGCAGCGTGTCTGATGCAGTATCCATCCAATTCGAGAACATCATCGAGAGGTTCGGCTCACTCGTCGGCACCGTGATGTCGAACATGTAGCTCCAACCATTCTCATAGGTGTTATCAGCTGTTGCTGTCGTCTTTATAGGGGTTATCGAATTTACCGTGAGAGTACCGCCTGGCTGAGTGCCGCCGCCTACAGTACCACCTAATTGATACGTGTAGCGATCTCCCGAACTGGTAGCGCTTGTTCCGGTTGGAGTCGTCACGGTTACATCGACTGCGCCTGCGGTCGTAGCTGCAGGAGCAGTGACTGTGAGTGACGTATCACTTGTCGTCGCGGTGATAGTCGCTGTAGTGGTACCGAAGTGGACTGCAGTTGCCCCTGTGAAGCCTGTACCCGTGATCGTGACTGAAGTGCCACCCGAAGTGGTACCACTAGCCGGTGATATTGATGTCACCGTTGGCATCGTAGTTGATCCGGTTCCGGTACCCGTGCTGCTTGCAGTCGTAAACTGAAGGATGCTGCCTGGAGTCCAGGTACCACCGACATTAGCCCATCCAGCGTAGTAGTACGTGGTGTCTGGAGTTACGGTTGGAAGACCGGTGACCGATGAAAGCTGCGCGGAGAATGGTGTCGTGGCATTGATCGCACCGAGGTCAGGTGTCGAATAGACGCCTGATGGAATGGTTGGACTCGCTGTACTGAAGGTGCTGGTCGAGACCCAGAATGAGTGCCCGGTCGCATCAGCTGCTCCATTCAAAGCATTCAAGGTTGCATCGGAGGAAGTCACTGAGGTCGCAGGAAGCGTCGTGACACTTCCGGTCATCGGTGCAGACGCAGTCGTGAATGAAAGGATACTACCGGGAGACCATCCTGCGTCAGTGTGCACCCATGCTGTGTAATAGTACGTCGTGTTTGGCATCACTGTAGGAAGACCAGTAGCTGAAGAAAGCTGTGCAGAGAATGGCATTCCCGCAGCAACCGTACCGAAATCAGGTGTCGAATAGACGCCTGCTGGCATAGTCGGACTCGCTGTACTGAAGGTGCTGGTCGCAACCCAGAACAAGTATGCGTTCGCATCGGAAGCTCCGTTCAGAGCATTCAATGTAGCATCAGACGCAGTGACTGACGTTGCAGGAAGCGTGGTCACGTCAGGTGTCGATGTCGCCGTTGAAGGTGAAGCGACTGCGAATGCAGTAGGAGTTGCTCCTACTGCAAAGCCGAACGAGCTCACGACGAGCGCGAAAGCAGCAAGCAGTGATGCTGGGCGAATAATGGCATGTAAGAAGGTGCTTTTCATAAAATCATAATGATATTAATTGGCGTATAAGTAGTGTGGCCATAAAAGGAGCCAACTTTATCAAGCATACGTATCGATGATGAGAGTGAGGTGAACATGGCGGCAGCAAAACCTCATCTCGTCTTCATATTCGAGTTGTTACGGTGCATGCATATACCTCAGATCGCCCACCCTCATTTCCGAAATACCATCGCTCGTACCATTACCGCTTGCGTAGTGGCGTGTGCCGTCGTCGCGTTCGCATGGGTCGCAATCTCAGCGCTGTGGCATGCACCGACGAGCGAAGTCACGGCTCCTTCCTCTGTCGCCATTCAATCCGCAACCTCCAGCCAACCTGCACGTC
>JARIGM010000030.1 GCA_029288865.1 Candidatus Kaiserbacteria bacterium | reverse complement strand
TTGATGCTGAACTTCCATAGGTATCTGCTACAAGGTTTGTACCTGACGAGCTGAGTGTCTGACCATTACCCAGATCAATGTTTGAACTCGAGTTTATCTTGAAGAGTGTCGTGCCGTTAATTGCGAAGTTGAGGTTACGAGCGGAACCAGTACCTCCCTTTATGTCGCCTATAACAAACGCATTATTGCTCCAGCCCAATGACACAGCTTCGTAGTTGGTGGTCTGATCGCTGGTGTTATAGAAGTACTCGCCGTTGCCGTTGCTGCCGATGTTCAAGTTGCCACTCGAGTCGACAGCGAGCGCCGTGTTCGTTACAGACCCTGTCGTGGTCGAGATCGCGAAGAGATTGGTCGTACCGTTGTTTGCACCCGCGATCGAGAGCTTGGCGAATGGCGAGGTGCTACCGATGCCGATATTGCCGTTATCAAGCGCAGTGAAGAACTCTGCATTCAAATTATTCGCAAGTGCGAAGGTGCGGCCGGTAGTTGAACCATTGCCTGTCACAGCAAGTTTTGCCATTGGCGAACTGGTACCGATGCCGAGGCCGCCTGCAGTTGCCGTGGATGCCCCCACACTGTTCACCAACGTGAGGAGAGATGTGGCTCCTGCACCATCTGCACCGCGATCAAAGATGTTGAGCCAGCTATTAGTGACATTGAAACCATATGTTCTCACGTTTGAACGTTCGATTCGGATTTCGTCGTTTCCATCAGCGCGCGTCACGGTGAGTATCGAGTTCGTCGGCGTGGTAGTACCGATACCAACTGCTCCGCCTGAGGTGATTACTGCGACCGTACCATTGGCGAACTGATTGTTATTCACGTTGAATTCGATTCCTTTCGTTGCACCACCTTGCACGACCGTGTTGCTCGTCCCTGCATCGTAACCAAACATTGCGCGTCCAGCGGCAAGACTGCTCGATATGCCGGCGAAACTTATATACTGATTTGCCAAAGTACTTGCATCACCAAACATTGCAAGCTGTCCGGAGCCGCCGACCGACAACGGGCTGACTGGCGACGATGTGCCAATGCCCACGTTGCCCTTATTCGTCACATCGAAGAGGTTCGGTGCGGTGCTGGTGCCTACCTGGATGAGGTAGCTGTTGCCTGATCCGAGAGCAGTTTCTGTCGGCTGGATCTGGAACGCGGTATAGCCTGCCGTACTTGATTGATTTATTGTCGGGTTAATGTTGAACACGGTTTGTGCAAGATTCGTAGCTGATTCTGTGCCGTTCACAGTTACAATGTTCGTTCCAGATCCAGAACTGGCATTAAAGATGAATTTACCATTTGTTGAATTTGAGCTTACCGTAAAGCTACCTCCCGTAATAGTACCTATCGTGATTGGCCTTAAGGCCGAACCGGTGCCGCCACTCTCATTTACGATATTGAAAGTATTGCCAGTCCAGTACTCGTGCAAGCGTTCGTAGTTGGTGGTCTGATCAGCGGTGTTGTAGAAATACTGACCATTGCCGCCATTGCCGATGTTCAAGTTGCCGTTCGAATCGATAGCGAGCGCGGTCCTGGTTGAAGAGACTGATGAAGTTGAAATCGCGAAGAGATTGGTCGTTCCATTGATCGCACCAGCAATCGAAAGCTGTGCGGATGGCGATGTAGTACCCAGTCCGAGGCTGCCGTTTGCGGTGATCACGTCAGTGAGCGTCGCACTCGGGTTATAGATATCGAGGATGTTTGCAGTCTGAAGCGGATTCGCAACAAGGGCGAGAGTCGAGGTTGCAGCAGAGCCCGAAATAACAGAGAGCATCGCGTACGGCGTGGTGGTCGCACCGATGCCCACCATGTAGGTTGTCGTTGCTTCAGTGATATTGCTTGCATTGTCCGTATTCCAGATGCCGTTCGTTGAAAGCTGACTGGTCGCGATGTTACCGCAGACGATGTTGCCGCTACCATCTGTCTGGAGACCTTGTGGACCGGTACATGAGAGCACGCCGGTGTCTGTAAGCGCTGGAGTGGAGAGGCCCGGTGCAGTGCGAATGCCGCCGATGCCGATCGCATTCGTGAAGTAGCCGTTACCGTTCACTGAGAGAAGCTGCGATGGCGACGTGGTGCCAAGGCCCAAGTTCCCTGCCTGCGTGAAGACATCCTGGATACCGGTTGCGTTCTTAATATCGAGAATGTCGCCGGTCGATCCCGCATTCTGCTGGTAGACCGTAAGAGCAACGTTCGCATCTGCGATATTGCGAGAAATGACGGTACCAGTGACTGGGAGCGACAGCTGCGCATTATTCGTAGTGCCAGTGTTGTTCACCGCAAAAGTCGCTACTCCCGAACTATTAAAGAAAGTGTTTGCATTACCACCAATTGCTACTTGAATGAGGTTTGAGGCTCCTCGATAGAAGCCGGTACCCGTATCACCGAAGCTGAGGGCTGGAGTACTGACTGATCCCGCAGGAAGCGTGAGCGGGTTGGTCGGCGTCGTGGTGCCGATACCGACATTGCCGAGACCATTAATACGCACTCGTTCGATACCCGAAGTCTGAAACGCAATACCATTATTTGTTCCCACGTTGAACGGTGAGCTGATGTTGAGGTAGTTCGGATCGGTCGCGAAATTCGAGCCGTTGAGTCCAAAGTTTGCCGTACCCCCCGCGTCGTTGGTGATCGTGAAGCGCGTGCGAGCGGCTGTACCTGAGCTCGCGTTGGTCAAGCTAATACCAACGGTGCCGTTCGTATTAGTGTACGCATCGATCGGCGCATTGCCGTTAGGTGTCGTAGTACCGATGCCCACATTTCCAGCGGAGGTGATGATCATCGCTTGACCCGAACCGAAAGTTCCGTTGTTCACATTAAATTCAATACCCTTTCCTGCGATTCCTTGCATAGCTGCATTTCCTGTCGTGGCGTTATAACCGAAGTATGCACGTCCATTCGCAAATCCGTTTCCTCCCGCAAATCCGACGTATGACGCTCCGCCAGTTGAATTCTCAAAGAGTGCTTGTTGACCTGAAGCAGGGCTGTAGACATCAAGCGGGAATGAAGGTGTCGAGGTGCCGATACCGACGCGCCCAGCATTCGTCACATCGAAGAGGTTCGGTGCGGTGCTCGTACCTGCCTGGATGAGGTAGTTGGTGCCCGAACCAGTCGAAGTCTCGACCGGCTGAATAGTGAGCGCGCTATATCCTGCAGTGCTTGTTTGTGCGATCGTCGGCGCGATTTGGAAGATCGTGTTGTTGCCCGAAGACGCACCCCAGCTACCGCCGTTACTAAATACATTCACCCCGATCGTGTTCACAGAGTTAGAGTTTGAGACTATCTGTATGCCGCCCGACGTTCCCGCTGGCTGAACCTTGAACGAACTACCTGCGGACAGGAAGACAGATCGAACTGAACCCGTTCCTCCGGCAGTAGCTGAGATAGTGAAGACGTTATTATTCCAGAACATGCCGGCGCGCTCATAGTTCGTCGTCTGGTCGGCGGTGTTATAGAAGTACTCACCGTTGCCGCCGCTGCCGAAGTTCAAGTTTCCACCTGAATCGATCGTGAGCGCAGTTGTTGTTGCAAAGCCAGAAGTTGAGGTTGAAACCGCGAAAATGTTTGCAGTACTACCCGCTGCGCCCATGATTGAGAACTTCGCGAACGGAGAGGTGGTGCCGACGCCTACGTTACCGCCAGCTAGTAACGATAATGCTGCCGTTCCGCCGGATCCAAGATAGAAATTCTGTCCTGCCGGAGCAGCGATAGCAAGATCAGTCGATCCTCCTGGAGCCATAAAATTGCTGGCACGACCGATCTTGGCAATACTGTTTCCACCAGCACTGAGTTGGATGATCGGCAACACACCAGCAGAACCAGTATCAATATGGAGGTTTGCAGCCGGTGAGGTGGTGCCGATGCCCACACTGCCAGCGAAGTAGCTGTTCGCCGTCGAATCACTGTAAAGCGCATAGTTCGTGACGATGCCGCCGTTCGACGTGCCACCATTGCCCGTGATGTAGAGGCCGCGGTTGTTGGTGGTACCGCCGTTCGGTGAGCCGGTCGGAACGGTAATCTGCACGCTGCGGTTGTTGATCGTGGCTACACCCGAAGAGGATGCAGTAATACCGTTCGAAAGGAATCCAACGTTCGTGATCGCTCCGGTCGTCGTACCGTCGCCGTTAGTGATGGCCGGCGAATAGAATGCAGCCCACGTCGTGAACGGGAACGCGTTCGCTGCGAGTGTCGGCGTGTTCGCCTGGAAACCGCGACCTATTGCCACCGCGAGCGATGGTGCCTGGTTATTCACGTAGCTGATCGTACCGATCATCGCGGATGGTATGGTCGTGGCGGAAGAAGAAAGGGTCGGTATGCTCTGGATGCCTTCGATCACCGTGCTGCTGACGCTCGGATTAAATATCGTACCTTCATTTAATCCTATATTGCTTGTGCTATTAGAGTTAAGCGCGCCTCCGATCGAGACAAAAGAAGTACCCGTCGTGTTAAGCGTACCGGTGACATTCAACTGCGGCGTGAATGCAGCGTTGCTACCGACCTGGAACGAAGTGCTGGTTGTGGTCGTACCGACGATGTCGAGTGAGTGAGTCGGTACGCTCGTGCCGATGCCCACATTCCCTGTCCCAGTGATTACCATGCGCGCATTCGTGATAGATGCAGTGAGCGAGGTTCCCACAGACGCGGCTTGGTTCGTGAAGAATGCGATCGGCGCGTTTGTCGTGGTTAGGAGAGAGAGCTGAGTCGGGACGACACCGGTGGAGGTGGCCTGATTGCTCGTGTTGACTGAACCTTGTATAAGAGCGCCACGGGTACGCATGTTCGTGCCGTCGTCTCCATAGAATCCGACCTGGCCGAGGATATCATTATTATCGACTGGCACGCGAGTTGCTGCATTCGTTCCGCGCGTGCCGCCCAAATAGATTTCGGAGGCAGACTGACCGACAGTAGCCGCCCCGATATTCAACTGCAGGAGACCGATACCCGGCCCGTTGTTAGTAGTGCCATCTCCGACCAGCGTTACGAGTGGCTGCTTTCCGAATAATACCGGCGTGCTAGCCGTACCTGTGTCGTAGCCGAACAAGGTCGAACCGCCACCGACGACGTTGAACTTAGCGACTGGAGACACGGTGCCGATGCCCACGTTCGCCGTATTGTTGTTGTAGATGTTGTTCCCGCTCTGGGTCCAGACTGAGTTAAGTGTGGTACCTGAGAATGAAAGTCCGGTGCCGGCGGTGATCGCCGCCTGCTTGTTATTAAATGTGTTCCAGTCGGTCGAGGAGAGATAGCCGTCGCCGAAGGAGCCTGCCTGGTTGATGCCGAATGTGCCAGTAGTGTTGTCGTAGGTCAGCGGCGCGGTCGCAGAGAGCGAACCGAGCGTCGAGAAGCCGAGCGATGAAGTCGCGACCCATTGCACGCCTGTGCCCGTGGTCTGCAAGATCTGACCGTTCGTACCGCGGGTTGCGGTGCTATCGTAAATGCCACCCGTGAGCGCAAGGTTCCCTGCTACTGAAAGCTTCGCGTATGGTGATGTGGTGCCGATACCGACGTTACCGCTCGTAGCGATGTTAAAGAAACGGTTTGATCCAAGTTGGCTTAGGAAGTTGTTGCCAAGCCCAACCGTGTAATCTCCGGTCGAAGAGTCATAGCCAGTCGTCCAGCCTGTTGCACCCTGGCTTACATAGCGAATGCCGGAGTCAAGTCCTGTCCAACTGCGAACATCAACGAGTGCGCCAGTACCAGCCGACGCATTGGTGTTGGAGAACTCGGCAACCACAGTATTTCCACTCGATCCAGATACGCTCAGATTACGAGTTGGCGAGGTGGTGCCAATACCGACAGACATATTGCTGTAGTTAAGTGCCAGACCAAAAGTAGCCGTGGCATTCGCAAGACCAATAACTCCGAGCGTGGAGTCCGCTCGTACTTGCCCGATCGTCGTACCGCTTTGTGCAAAGGAAACGTTTGGCGCAGCGTTCCTGTTCAACAAGAGATTCGAGAGACTTCCTCCATCGATGGTCGTACTGAACAAAGACGAAGGAGTGGTAGTACCGATGCCCACATTACCTGAGCTGTTTATGTATAGGCTTGGTGTCCCGCTAAACGCGGCATTGTTTACCGTGAACCCAATACCTTTACCGCCTGAGGAAGACTGTATAGCTGCATAACCCGTATCGCTTCCGAATACTGCCGCATTATATCCAATGAATGCGCGAGGACCAGTACCAACACTATTCGCAATTCCGATATATGTGTTCGTATTAGTATCATTACCGAAACGAGCTGCTTCACCCGAACTGAACACTTCGAGCTTTGCTGCTGGCGAGGTGGTGCCGATACCAACGCGGCCTGCATTCGTCACATTGAAGAGGTTCGGTGCGGTGCTGGTACCTGCCTGGATGAGGTAGCTGTTGCCGGAGCCCAAGGTGGTTTCTGTCGGTTGTATGAGAAGGGTCGTGTATCCTGCTGTTAGGGATTGACTGATAGACGGAGTTAAGGAGAATGTTGTCTGACTAATCGAAGAGCTATTAAGGGTGCCTATGAGCGAGAGTTGAACTGCCTGAGCTGTTCCAAGAGCAAACTGAGCTTTGGGTGACGAGGCATTATTAAATGTCAGAGAAGTTCCTGCGGTCGAACCTATGGTAAGGGGTCGATTCGTTGTACCACTGCCTGCTGCCTGCGTAATAAGGTTAAAGGTATTGCCACTCCAGAACTCTCCGACACGTTCGTAGTTCGTCGTCTGATCAGCGGTGTTGTAGAAGTACTCCCCGTTGCCGTTATTGCCGATGTTCAAGTTGCCGTTCGCATCAACTGCAAGTGCAGTCGTGGTAGCGAATCCTGAAGTTGAAGTCGAAATCGCGAAAAGATTGATGGCCCCGCCCGCCGCGCCGGAGATGGAGAGTTTTGCGAATGGCGAAGTGGTAGCAATGCCAAGGTTGCCAGTACTATTCGCTACGGAGACTAGAGGACCACCCGTCGATGAAAGGATACTAAAATTATCGTTGTTATCGAGACCGATGCGCGAACGTTCGACGCCTGACGAGAAGAAGCGGAACATGGTAAGCGCGCTCGCGCCGCCCGTGTCCGGACGGTCGACACGGATGATACCGTTCGCAACCGTCAACACGTCACTTGGTGTTGAAGTGCCGATGCCGACGTTGCCGGTTGATACAGTTGCACCGGTACCAACGTTCGTGCCGAAGAGGAGATTACCAATGTTGAGCTGATTTGAAGCAGTCTGTGAAGCAGGGCGCACGTCGTTGCCGATGATAATGTTATTTGCACCGGTTGTTACGCCACTTCCCTGATTGTATGGACCGATGATAATGTTGCTCGCACCAGTCGTCACATCGAAACCAGCTTGGTAACCAAGGAGGACGTTGCCATTGCTTTGAGTATTGTAGCCGGCATTAAATCCAAGGGCAGTGTTATTAGAAATTGACACGCCACTTGCACCAGCGAGGGCCGCTGGACCTATTGCCACGTTAGAAGAGCCAGTTTGATTGAACTTAAGGGTCGCAATTCCATCAGTGCGGCCACCGATCGCGACGTTGTTAGCGCCGGTCGTGTTACCACCACCTGCCGCGTATCCTGCAAAAAAGTTCGCTGCACCAGTGGTGTTGTTCGCCCCAGTGTTATAGCCAATGAAGGCGTTATACGAACCTGTCGTGTTGTTAATACCTGTATTGAAGCCAATTGCAGTATTCCCTGTTCCATCCCACGCATTTGGACCCTGCTGCGTAAGGAAGAGCGAGTTGCGACCAATGGCAGTATTGTAAGAAGATGAAGTGGCAGTAAAGAGTGCGTTCTGTCCGATTGCGACGTTATAGAGAGCGGTGCTATTGGTTTTATTAATGAGATTCACTCCGGCATTTACACCGAGGTAGATAGAAGCCTGCGTCGTGCTGGCATACAATATCGTGGCACCTGCTTGCTGGATTCCCGAGTACTGGTCGAGATTTACGTTGCCTGCGAAGTATGAGTTCCCTGCTACGGCGAACTGCGCAGCTGGCGACGACGTGCCAACGCCCACTCGGCCTGAGTTGTTATTGAAGATGTCATTGCCGCTCTGGGTCCAGACCGAGTTCAAGGTATTGCCCGAGAATGAAAGACCCGTGCCTGGAGTGATCGCTGCTTGCTTGTTATTAAAGGTGTTCCAGTCTGTTGAAGAGAGATAGCCATCGCCGAAGGAGCTTGATTGATTGATGCCGAACGCACCGGTCGAGGAGTTGTACGTGAGCGGTGCAGTTGCAGACAGCGAACCGAGGGTAGTGAAGCCGAGTGAGGAAGTCGCGACCCACTGCGTGCCAGTGCCAGTGGTCTGGAGGATGTACCCGTTGGAGCCTGCGGATGCAGTGCGATCATAGAGAGCGCCAGTGAGGGCGAGGCTGCCATTCACGGAGAGCGTCTTCCATGGCGAAGTGGTGCCGATGCCCACGTTGCCGCCCAAGAATATAGCGGAAGCTCCGGTTCCCTTCTGCTCTGCGACGAGCGCCGGTATGGTCGCAGACGTGCTCGACGCACTCAGCTGACCCCATGGCGTACTCGTGCCAACGCCGAGTGCGCCACGGATGAAGCTTTGCGCAAGAGTATTTGAGAAGATTGCATAGTGCTGTACGCCCGTGAACGAGCCGTCATTATAGCTAGTGTTCAAGAACAAGTCCGAAAGTATGTTGTTGTTCGCCGCCGCCGCAAGCGTGAATCCGGAATCGATAGCACGCGCAAACCCAGAGCTCGCGGTGATGGTACTACCGAAGTACAGACCGCGCTGCGAAGTGCCCGCAATTTTAATACCGATGTTTCCGTTAAATGAGAGTATCCCTTGTGATGGGGAGTATATTTGCGCATGAGCATTCGAGCCGTCTCCTGCATCAAAAGCGATGGAGTTCGCGAGACCTGCACCTTCGATCTGAATAGCAGACTGGTTAGTCACGGTGCCTGCGAGGTTAGCTGTCTGATCTTGCACGTAGAGACCCGTGGTCATGCTTGCTGAAGATCCAGACTGAACAGTCGGCCCATCAATCTTCATACCGATCACGTGCACCGCGGTAGTGTTATTCGTGATATTCGTGTCGGTGCGGATACCATAACAGCTCGTGCCGTTTGTCAGCACGCCACCACCACCGACATTGCAGGTCGAGTGCACGCCCTGAGCTTGGTTTAAGCTACCGCTTCCATTGAGGTTGGCGATCGCGTCCACGCCGGTCAGCTGCGCTACCGATCCGTTGTTATCAAAGTTCGCGGTGTAATTCGCGACAGCTCGGATAGCATAGGTTCCTATCGCACTCGTCGCTCCCGGATTCGCCGTGATCATGCTGAGTGCGCCAATCACATCTCCTGATGTTGCCGTCGTATTCTTATCAAGAGTAAGCTGACTCGTCGGGGTGGTGGTACCGACGCCAACACTGCCACTCAGCAACACGTTGCCGCTGTTGTTGTTGGTGACGTCGTTGCCATTCTGGGTCCACACCGAGTTGAGCGTATTGCCCGAGAACGAGAGGCCGGTGCCGGCAGTGATAGCGTTCTGCTTGTTGTTAAAGAGATTCCAATCGCTGCTGCTGAGGTATCCGTCAGTGAAGCTCGATGACTGGGTTATACCGAATGCGCCAGTAGTGTTGTCGTAGGTCAGCGGCGCGGTCGCAGTGAACGAGCCGAGGCTGCTGAAGCCGAGCGTCGTGGTGGATACCCATTGTACGCCGGTGCCTGTGGTCTGGAGAATCTGGCCATTTGCGCCGCGAGTTGCAGTGTTGTCATAGATGCCGCCAGTGAGCGCAAGGTCACCTGCAACCGAGAGCTTCGCGTATGGCGAGGTAGTGCCGATGCCGACGCTGCCACCACTGAGAATCTCGAGCTTAGTAGTTGCGTTCGTGATGAGCGAGATGTTCCCTGCTGCGTCTGCACCGAGACCGGTCGTGAGGGCGCTGCTGTTCGGCGCGAACGCTGGCGACGTTCCGCTTGTCGCAGCGCCGAGCATTACGGCGCTATTCCCAGCGAGCGCGGAAATATTCGCGGAGAATGAGAAGCGTGCCGAGCCGTTCGCGGTGAAGTTCAAACTATTCTGCAAGCTTCGATAGAAGCCAGTGCCCGTATCGCCGAAGCTGAGGGCGGGAACCGTCTGTGTACCTGCCGTAAGAGTAAGAGGGTTAGTCGGAGTTGACGTGCCGATACCGACGCGACCGGTATTTGTCACATCAAAGAGGTCCGGCGCGGTTGAGGTTCCTGCACGAATGAGATAGCTGTTGCCGGAACCAAGTGTGGTTTCTGTTGGTTGGATGGCGAGCGCTGTATACCCTGCCGTTCCGGATTGAGTAAGTGTTCCATTAATTCCGAAGAGACTCGGCGTTCCGCTCGAAGCACTGCTTCCGTATGTCGCGCTTACCAGTGAACCCGAACTTCCGCTGAGAACCGTCGCGTTACCGAGATTTATTCCCGTGTTGAAGATCGTAAATTGTGTTCCGTTTGAAACACCGAACTTAAGCTGGCGGATAGACCCGGTTCCTGCTTGGTCGGTGCCAATGCGTACCGTGTTACCGCTCCACGCCAGGCTTAAGCGTTCGTAGTTCGTGGTCTGGTCTGCGGTGTTGTAAAGATTGAGAGTGTTGCCATTGTTCCCAAAGTTCAAGTTACCGTTCGCATCGATAGCGAGCGCGGTGGTGGTTGCAGATGCAGTTGAGGTCGAGACGGCGAAGAGGTTCGTGGTGCCAAGTGAGGCGCCTGCGATCGAGAGCTTCGCGAATGGCGAGGTGGTGCCGATGCCTAAGTTACCATTCGTATCGAAACGACCTCGCTCAAGATTATTCGTATAGAACGAGAGGAAGCCCGAAGTGCCACCGCCATAGAGCTGAAGCTCCCCTGCTGTTCCTGTATTTGCAAGACGGAACACCGTCCCTCCGCCAGCACTAGTCCAACCGAGTATGCCGTTATTTCCTCCATCAGAACCGCGACGGAATGATATAGACCCTGCCTGATTCAAGTACCCAATCGAGAGCTGTGAACCAAAGGATCCGCCTATGTCGAGCGAGAACGATGGCGTTGAAGTACCAATCCCCACCTTGCCTGAGTTGTTATTAAAGATATCATTGCCGCTCTGCGTCCAGACTGAATTTAAGGTGTTACCGCTGAACGAAAGGCCGGTACCAGCGGTGATCGCTGCTTGCTTATTATTGAAGGTATTCCAGTCAATGCTCGAGAGGTAGCCGTCGGTGAAGCTGGTAGCTTGGCCGATACCGAATGCACCCGTGGCAGCATTGTATGTGAGCGGCGCAGTTGCTGAGAATGAGCCGAGCGTCGCGAAGCCGAGCGTCGAGGTCGCGACCCACTTCGTGCCAGCACCAGTGCTTTGAAGAACGAAACCATTACTGCCTGCATTCGAGGTCGAGTCAATGAGCGATCCGTTAATCGCGAGATTACCGCCGATCGTCGCATTGCCCGAAGTTCGGAATGTACCTGCAGCAGTGTTCAAGATGCCGACACCCAGGCCGCCCGTAAGGTAGCCGCTGCCGCCGACTGAGAGATTCGTCGCAGGGGCGGTTGTCGCGATACCAAGACGGTTTGAGATGTACTCATTGCCTTGCACTTCGAGCGTACTGTTAAGCGAACTGGTCGCGCTCCCGCCGATCACGAAGTGCGCCGAGCTATCGAGCGGATAGATGATGCCGGTACTTGTCGCGAACACACCGTCGCTGCCGCCAGTCCCCACTGTCTGATCCACTCCCCATCCTGGAACGCCGCCTGCGAGCTTGAGCACATCACCGTTGGTGCCCGCAGGAAGAAGCTGGAGCGTGCCGTTATTGTCTGCGTACAGCACTGATCCAGGCGTATAGGTATTGAATCCGGTACCGCCGTTCGCTTGTGAAAGCGTTCCGCTGACTTCGGTTGCGAGGCTTACCGGACCAGCTGAGAGCGAACCTGATACCGCATGAACGATTCCGTTGAGTCCCGTGCTGATCGTGCTGAGATTTGGAGCCGAAAGGAGCGTGCCGATGGTACTTGTCGCATTGATACGCGCATCTGCGCGCGCATCAGTGAAGTACAAGTTGCTTCCTTCTGCGAGATCGCCAGTGTTCTTCGTCGAGAGCCAGTATGCCACCGATGAAGTAGCGAATGAATTCGCGAGGTAGTACGTCGAGTCGAATCCATCGAGATAATCGGCATTGAATTGAGAACCAGCGCCACTGAATGTCGAGGTCGCGAGCGTAATGGTGACCCCATTGCCGATGACAGCACCAGTGCCTCCTCCTACGACGATGTTGCCATTGCCACTCACCAGATCACCGAAGATAAGCGCATCTTGCTTATTGTTGAAGGTGGTCCAATCGCCTGAAGAGAGATAACCATCTTGGAATCCATTTGCTTGAGCGATGCCGATCTGTCCGCCGCTATATGTAAGAGGCGTACCGCCCTGCACGCTGATCGCATTCTGTGCGCGGAGATCGGTGTAGTACTTGTTGATCGAACCTTCTGCAATCGCATCAGTCGTGGTTCCTGCAATAATCGCTGCGACGCGCTCAGGAGTGAAGTAAAGGTTAGCTCCTTCAATAAGATCAGTCGTACTGAATGGTGAGAGCGAAACGCTGAGCGTACCGCCAGTGTTCACAAGGCCGGTGCCAATCGAAGAGAGGTACGCGACATTTGAGAGCGTTCCTGCAGTATTGATATCGAGACCATTGAGTTGAATCGATCCAGTCGCATTGACGATCGGCGTGGTGACGCTCGTGCCGACCGTGATCGCATCAGAAAATACTGGTGCGCCGTTGTTCGCGACGAGTACGGAGTTCGGACCACCCTGCGAGGTCGCGAGCAAGCCGTTCGTGCCATTGCCGTAAACGACGCCGTTCGTCGCGAACGAGCTGCTGCCGGTGCCGCCATTGGCAACCGGAGCGATGCCGGTGACATCACTTGAAAGATCGATGAGAGAAGTCGAGATCGCACCAGCAGTCGCTTTAAGGAAACCATTGAGCGAACCGATTGCGAGCGTGCCAACATTGAGATCGGTCAGCGTAGTGCTTCCAGTGACGCCTAGATTGCCGCCGATCGTGAGATCTTTGCCGAGCGCGAGCGAGCCAGCGAATAGTGATGATGCCGTCGAGGAACTGCTCGTAAAGTATGGCGCATCAAGTACGCCACTCGATGAGAGACTCGTCACATTAAGACTTCCTGCAGTCAGCGTTCCTCCAACGTTCACATCACCTGAAGTAGTGAGTGATTTGATGTTGAGTGCGGTTGACTGTGAGATATCAGTACCGCCGCCACGGTTATTGCTGCCGCCATTGCCGCTTCCGAGCGAGACCGCTTCGCCTTGCTTGATCACGAAATCGCGCAGGAGCTCGATTTGGCCGTCGACATAGCTTGTTACGAATGACTGCGAGACGCCTGATGCAGGCAATACGCCACTGTTATTTGAGCCGGTTGCTCCGCCAAGAGCAGTGGTTGAGCCGACAGGAGCCGTAGAAACGCCTTGTTTTGAGCCACCAACGCTATTCGTCGGGCTCTGGACTGCTGGAAGTCGATAATCTGTGCCAGAAATAGCATAAAGCTGCGCCGGACGAGTTGATGTAAATGGAGATGTAAAGAACAACGCGATATTTGACCCGACATGAGTGAACGAATCGAAGAATCCGTGAATTGCATCGTAGGTTCCGAGCGCGAGCTGCTCAGGAAGCGAGTACGTCGATGTCACAGATGCAGGCGCTGCCGTCGCTGCTGCTGCGAGTGCAGATGTCGTCGTGCTTACCGCAGGAGCGATCACATACTTGAGCGGCGCAGAAGCAATCGCGAAACGGGTTGAAGTGCGTGCGCTTGCATCACGAACGGTCGTGAAGTCATCGTATGCGATGTTGCCGATAACATTCGAGCCTGCAAAGTATCCTCGAGTGATGACTGAAGGCGCGCTTCCAGCGACTGTTGCGAGCGTCGATCCGACTTTATAGAAGCCGAGCGCAACATACTCCGGAGCGGTCGGTGCTTTGTCGACGAATGTATAAATGCCGCGTGAGTATCCGCGAATCATCGAGCCAGTGATGTTCGTCGCGATGTCATCAATCGCAGCAGCAAGAGTGAGCGGATGCGCGAGTGTCTCGACAGCTTCGTCATATGAATCTGCGAGCGGAGCTGAACCAACCTTCGCATCAAGATGGGTGCTCGAAGTAGCTGAGACTGCAGTGGCTGCAAGTGTCGTCGCGATCGAGAAGGACGGCATGCTGTATGCGGTCGCGACACTCGCAACGGTCGCAGCAGCACGTGGTGCCGATACTGATGCAGGCGTAGCGGTAAGCGCGAGTGAGGCAGTGCTGCGTGCTGCGCGATCATACGCATCAGCAACGATCATGTGCATGCCTTCTGAAGTCTGGTATGCGACGCGGAATGTAGAATCAAGCGCGCCTGCAACGCTACGAATCTGAGCTCCATTGACACCGATCAACAACACCAGCAAAGTAGCGACCAATGCTACGCCGCGCTTCTGGAGGCTCGTCAAGGTACGTACAGAAAGTGGCGATACGATAAGGCGCGTTTCAGCCTTGCCCTGTATATCTTCGATCGAATGCGTACGAACAGGAGTTTGACTAGCTGACAAGCGTACTGCAGGATATTCGCGCTCCAATTTCTTAGAAAGTTCCTCAGCGTATGCTTTCTTCTTTTCGTCTTGAGTGACGATGAATGACTTGAGTGACTCCTCTGCGATCAACCATGATCGACCGACACGAAGCGCTTCCAATTTTTCTTCGCGACAGAGACGACCGAGGTAGTCCGGATTGTATCCAGACAGATCCGAAGCTTCCTTCGTGGAGATATATTTCTTTTCAGAGAGGGAGTGCATGAAGGAAGTAATGTGCAGGTCGGATATCCGAATTACATATATAATACCGCGTTAATTCAGCATTCACGTAAAAATGGTGGGGATAATTTTAATGAAAAAATTAGGAAGAAATTTTTTCTGCGAGCGTCGCGATACGAGTGGAAGTGCGTGTCGTCGATGTGCTCAAGATGATCCGATCATGCGAGCGAAGAGAGTCTCATGAGAGCGCGATTGAAGCTTAATGAGAGAATGAAGTATTCGATTTTTTATTGATCTCATGAATAATCACGCACCGTATCGAAACTATATAAAAATATACTTAAGCACTCAAAAAAATTTCAAATAAGCTGTCGCCTTTCAATCAAAATAGCTTCATCTGTATCAATGTGATGAGTCGGAAAAAGATGTCGCGCAGCCGATATGCAATAAAACCCTTTAAAATAAGGAATGTCGGCGTAAAGACCCACATTCCTTTCATGAGCAATTATCGCTCACTACCTTATATATGTATTTTCACAGGTAAAAGCTCACTCCGACCGCTCCTTTATATGGCTATTACAGTGCCATTTGAATACAGACTCGACCCTTCTATCGTCTAAATAAACCTGGAGCCTTATAGAGGCTTGCAGTATTTACACTCCCCTTACGAGTGCTTTGTATACTCACCAGCGGCAAATCTCGTGTAATCTCGCCTATACTTTTCTAAACGAGAAAATATACGTTGTATTTACTTCTTTTCAAAAACGCTCTGTCCACCGAGATATTGTAGTGGGTAGTATGCTGCTGAATCTCGTCTAATCGAGTTATCTACTAAACCACTGCCTAGTATAGCCATTCCAATAGAGATGAGCATTACCAGAATAAAGAACACTCTAATAGGTGCAGCAAGCGCAAATCCCGTGCGTGGTGATCGGTGTGATTGCTTCAACGGCTTTCCTCGCTTCGTCGTGCGACGAGCTTCTACTGGCACGTACTCCTCTTCTGCAGCCTCCTGCGCCCTCGTGACAGCTGGTACAGGCTCGTAAGTGCGACGAATAGGTATATTCACTTCCTCCTCGTCCTTCTCCGCAGTAACCTCAAAATGAGACTCCATCTCTTCATTACTATTGATCATTGGAGCCACTACTTCACTGTGGAAAGTGCTGAATCCTTCGCGCTCGTCCACGATCTCTGGAGTTTCAAGCAAGGTTTCCGCCAATACCTTCTCTTCATCCTTTCGCTTGAACCAGTCCTGCCATGCAGACTGCATCTCTTGGACCACTGACGTGGTATCTGGGATTGATTCTGACTCCTCCGTCGACGAATGATCCGCAAAGGTGTCCTGCGGTTGGCCAATAACAACCATTTCCGATACCTTTTCTGGCATATATTGCACTGGCTGCCAATCTGTAGGGGCTGCTGATGCTGCTACATGCATCGGATCCGCCTTTATTTCTGGCTGTGCCTGGGACATTGAAACTTCTTTTGGTGCAGGATCATCTTCAGGAGCCGTAGTACTCTCGCCCCCTTCAGCGCCGAAGCGATGTTCGCGAATAGAACTATCAAGCACATACCAATTGCGCCCCACTAAGCGCGCCTTTACGCGACCTTCGCGACACAATTGCCCGACATAATCCTTAGCATAGCCAGTAATTTTTGCAGCTCGTTTGGTCGAGAGGTAAAGCTCGTCATCAAGAGTTAGTTCGTCCATGCTTGTAGTATAAGCGTATATCGTCTCGTTTCCAAGATGTTGTGCACAGATAGTACGAAAATAGCAAAAGCCCGAGGCGCCGCTCCGGGCCGCTTGGCCAAGTCTTACCGCCTCGGGCTTTCACTATTTTCTCCCCCTACTGCCTAGCAATCTCTTCGACAATCAAATCTTTGAGCATACTTGGATTGCCGGCACCCTTGGTTGCCTTCATAGACTGCCCTACCAGGAACTGGAGCGAAGCTTCTTTGCCTCCTCTGTACTCTTCAACAACGCCCGGGTTCGCAGCGAGCACCTCCTGGACGCTCGTGCGGAGTGCCTCAGGGTCGCTCACCTGCTGGAGACCTTTCTCCTTTGAGATAGCCCCAGGGTCGCCTCCGGCCTCTGCCATGACTGCCAGCACGTCCTTCGCTCCACGGGATGAGAGCTTGTTCTCCTGCACCATGCGGATCAGGCTTACGAATGCTGTCGGCTGGACCTTCTCAAACTCAGGCGTGCCAGACTTTGCGTAGTACCCGCCGAGGTCGCTCACGATGTAATTCGCTGCGAGCGTAATAGCTGCTGAATCATTATTCATTTCACTCAGCACTGCATCAAAGAAATTTGCACGTTCGAATGTAGCCGTGAGATAGATCGCGTCTGTCTCTTTCAAACCGAGTGCCGTGTAGCGTTCGCGACGCTTCCATGGAAGCTCAGGCAGTTCTGCCACGATCTTCTCTTTCGAGAATTCAGGATTCGTCGAGAGCATGAGCTTCGGCAAGTCTGGCTCTGGGAAGTAGCGGTAGTCTGCACTGCCTTCCTTGACGCGCTGTGAGAACGTTTTTTGATTTGTTTCGTCCCATCCGCGCGTCTCTTGGAGCACGACGCCTCCCTCATCGAGGAGTTTGGACTGGCGTTCGACTTCGTATGCGATCGCACGTTCGACCGAGCGGAACGAGTTCAAGTTCTTGACCTCGACTTTCGTGCCGAGCGTGTCATTCTTTGAGACTGAGATATTTGCCTCGACGCGCATCTCTCCCTTCTCGAGATTGGCATGCGATGCGCCGAGCGTGCGGAGGAGGAGCTGGAGTTCGCGTGCGAACTTGCCAGCGGTCTCTGCATCGTGGATCTCAGGTTCAGTGACGAGCTCCATGAGCGGGACGCCTGCGCGGTTAAAGTCGACGAGACTCGTCGCTGCGTCTGCACTTCCACTCTTATCATTGTTCTTGCTGTTGTCATGACTCGAGCGAGCAGTGTCCTCTTCGAGGTGGATGCGCGTGATCGGAACGCCAGCGAGCGTGCCGCCGCTCACGAGCGGAAATTCGTACTGACTGATCTGATACCCCTTCGATATGTCCGGATAGAAGTAGCTCTTGCGATCGAACTCGGTGTAGTCGGCAAGCGTGCCATCGATCGCAGCACCGACGCGAAGCACATGCTTCACTGCCTCAGCATTGATGACTGGGAGCGTGCCGGGATGCGCCATGCACACCGGGCAGACATTTACGTTCGGCTCGCGCTCTTCAGGATCGTTTGCAGAATCGCAAAACATCTTCGTCTTGGTGCGAAGTTCAGCATGGATCTCGAGTCCGACGGTAAGGCGATAGTCACTCATAAGCCCAGCTTAGCGTACGGGACGGTTCTTGTGCAACTGCCCGAAATGAGGCTTACGCCGCGCGGAGGTACTTCACGAGCATGTCCGAGAAATTCTTGAGGGCAGCATCGTCGATGATAGAAACTGGGATGACTTCCTTGCCGGTAGCCTTCTTGAGCTCGTCTATGAGGCGCTTCCCTTCCTCAGGGGATACGGTATCAATCTTCGAAAGCACGATAATCTCCGGCTTCTCGGCGAGATTGGGGCTGTAGGTCTCCAGCTCTTTCCGTATGTTTGTATAGGCCGAAACGAGGTCTTCTTGTTCAGCCGAGACGAGATGTGTAATAAATTTAGTGCGTTCTATATGGCGCAAGAACTTCGAACCGAGGCCTTTGCCAGACGAGGCACCCTCGATAAGGCCTGGAATGTCGGCGAGCACGAAGCCGTAGAAGTCACCGAGATATGGCTCGAGCGTGGTGAACGGATACGCCCCGACCTTGGAGTGAGCACGAGTCAATGCATTCAAAAGAGATGATTTGCCCGCGTTCGGGAAGCCCACAAAACCCACGTCAGCGATGAGCTTGAGGGTGAAATGGATATCCCCACCCTGCCCTGCTTTGCCCTGTGTCGCGGTCTGCGGATTCTGGTTTGTGGAGCTCTTGAAGTGGTCATTGCCGAAGCCGCCTGGTCCACCTTTGAAGAACACGACCTTCTGTCCTGCTTCGAGAATCTCAATCTTCTCGCCCGTGGTGGTGTTGTGTGCGATCGTGCCAACCGGGACTTTCAAGATGATGTCCTTGCCGTCTGCACCGTGACGATCGTAGTTATCGCCGGACTTTCCATTCTCGGCACGGAACTTCTTTTCATAGCGATAGTTCGAGAGCGCTGCCATATCGCGGACGCCTTCGAGGATGATATCGCCGCCGCGACCTCCATCGCCGCCTGAGGGGCCACCCTTGTCCTTGCCTTTCGCATGGAGCCAACGGACGACGCCAGCACCTCCGGTGCCTGCGCTTGCATAGATAATGATGTCATCGACGAGTGCCATAGATAGGAATCACTCTAACATGAATTTATCTAGATGTCTACCAGGCCGAGGCTGAGCGCGATCGCATGATTCACCTGCCTCATCGACGAGTCCGGCACCTTACCGAGACGCTTCAGCAAGCGAGTCGAATCGACAGTGCGGATCTGGTCCAAACGCACTACCGAATCCCGATCTAATCCTCCAACTCCCTTTCGGAGCGAGACATTAGTCGGATAGGCTACGGCAGATGCTGTAGAAGTTATCGCGGCGACGATAGTCGTGGAGCTATATTTGTTTCCCACGTCATTTTGAATGACGAGCGCGGGTCGAAGCTTCTGCATCTCGGCACCGCGTGACCCTTCAGAATAATCGAGAAGATATACCTCGCCTCGGACTATTTCTCGTCTTTGTAGAGCCGATCCCATAGTTCGTCATCTGCAGCTTCTGCTTCACGTACCATCTTGAGAGATTCCTGTACCTGTGCGATATACCCTTCTTTCAATCGCTCCCGGAGACTCTGCTGAGTCCTATTCTTCAAATAAAATGCGATGGCTTCATTTATAAAACCGCTGCGGTTCCCTTTCTTCGTAGCTCCATCGATCAGCTTGAGGGTCGACTTCGGCAGCGTGATATTAACCCGTTCATACGTATCGGCTTTCATTACTTAATTATACACACTGTGAGTGTGTATTGCAATAAGCATGAAAAAATCCCTTTCGGGATTTTTTCATGAATCAATACTTCTTTAAGACTGTATCGTCCAGCCTTGCTCGAGAAGCGGTTCGGCTTTCTTGTACTTGAGTGTCTGCGTCTCGTCGCCTTTGCGAATGGTCACGGTATCGTTCCGTCCGTATGCGCTGACGTTCACGATTGACATCGGAGCATCGGTGCTACCATCGCCTCCTGCGCTTGCAGCCTCGAGCGCCTTGCGGGTCTTCTCTTCTTCAGCGCGAATGCGCGAGTCGTCAGCCGGCATGATGTGCGGAAGTGCTTCACAGAAGGCATGCGCGATATTCGCTTGCATAGTCTTGAAACGGAGCGAACCTTCGCGACGGTATTCGATGAGCGGATCGCGCTGGCCGTATGAGCGGAGTGATACGCTGCTGCGAAGGTAGTCCATTGTCTCAAGATGCTCGAGCCAGAACGTATCGATGATCTGGAGCATCACGCGACGGACGAGCGCGATGAACATCTCATGGCCAAGCTCAGTACGCTTCGCATCATAGAGAGCCTGAAGTTCCTCATCACCGCCGATGAATCCGAGCACAACCGTCTCTACGTCTTCAGCCGAACCAGTAAGCGCGACCATGCGGTCTCGATAGATCGCGAGGCGCTGTGCGTTCATGACATCATCGTATGCGAGCGTCTGCTTGCGGGCGTCAAAGTTGAAGCCTTCAATGCGCTTCTGCGCGGTCTCGAGCGAGCGCGTGATCATAGAGCTTTCGATCGGTTCATCTTCTGGGATACGGAAGGTGCCCATCACGTTCTTTACGAAGTCCGATGCGAACACGCGCATCAGCTTATCTTCGAGCGAGACATAGAAACGAGTGGTGCCTGGATCGCCCTGGCGACCAGAACGACCGCGAAGCTGATTATCGATACGACGCGCCTCATGGCGCTCAGTACCGATCACGAACAAGCCGCCGATCTCGCGCACTGCCTCGCGCTCTTCAGGGCTCGCTGTCGCGCCACCAAGCTTGATGTCCACGCCGCGCCCTGCGAGGTTCGTTGCCACCGTCACCGCACCCTGGCGGCCTGCCTGTGCGATAAGCTCGCCTTCGCGTTCATGGTTCTTTGCGTTCAGTACTGCGTGCGGAATGTTCGCGTTGGTGAAGTATTCGCTGATGAGATCGTTATCTTCGATTGAAACGGTACCGACGAGTACCGGCTGACCTTTCTCATGAATCTCTTTCACCTGTCGCACGAGCGCCATGTACTTCCCTTTCGTGCTCTGAAACACGAGATCATTCAAGTCTTTACGCTGAATTGCCTTGTTGGTCGGGATGACGACGACGTCCAATCCGTATACTGTATAAAATTCTTCTTCAGACGAGACGCCCGTACCGGTCATGCCAGCGAGAGCATCGTACATGCGGAACAGGTTCTGGAAGGTCACGCTCGCGTAGGTGCGGGTTTCTTGCTGAATCTTCACGCCTTCCTTCGCTTCGATTGCCTGATGAAGGCCTTCGCTCCAACGACGGCCTGGCTGCATACGTCCCGTGAACTCGTCCACGATCATGATCTCGCCATCTGCGCCGCTTCCACGGACCACATATTCTTTGTCCTTATTAAAGAGTGCTTTCGCGCGAACTGCCGTCTCGAGATGGTGCGCATACTTGATGCCGCCTTCGGTGTAGAGGTTATCAATGCCAAGGGCTTTCTCGGCTTTCTCGATGCCCGCATCCGTGAGCTGCACAGCGCGCTGCTTCTCGTCTACCACATAATCCTCTTCTGGAACGAATGAGCGGACGATCGCGGCAAAGCGCTCATAGAGATTCTCGGCATCACCGCTCGGACCCGAGATGATGAGCGGCGTGCGTGCCTCATCGATGAGGATCGAGTCGATCTCGTCCACGATCGCATAATGATGGCCGCGCTGAACGATCTGAGAAGCGTCATAGGCAGTGTTATCGCGGAGATAGTCGAAGCCGAGCTCGTTGTTCGTAACGTACGTGATGTCTGCTGCGTATGCCTCTTTCTTGTTTGCAGGGCGGAGGTAATCATAGAAAACGCGGAAGGAGCCTTCCTCGTCTCGAGCCTTGTCTTCTTCTTTCTCGACGTGTGACGGGTCATAGAGGAAGGAGCCCGATGCAGTAACCACGCCCAGTGAGAGTCCGAGATAGTCATACACCTGGCCCATCCATGCGGCATCTCGGCGAGCCAAGTAGTCGTTCACCGTGACGAGATGCACGCCTTTCCCTGCAAGCGCGCGCAAAGTTGCTGCGAGCGTCGCAACGAGGGTCTTTCCTTCTCCAGTACGCATCTCGGCAATGCGTCCTTTAGCGAGCGCGAGACCGCCCATGAGTTGCACGTCATAGTGACGCTCTTTCAGGGTGCGATGGGATGCTTCTCGGACAATGGCGAACACTTCCGCGATATCCGCATCAGCGGTCGGCATGCCGCCTGTTCGCGCCTTCACCTCGGCAAGGCGAGCTGCTAGTTGCTCTCGAGACATCGCCGCGAGCTCGTCTCCGAGCTCAGTTGCACGGTCTAATACGGGCTTCGCGGCCTTTAAGAAAGTCGCTGATTGGTTCTGAGAGAAGATTTTTCCGAGGAAGTTCGACATATATAAGGTATATGTCACTATAGCATTTTCAGCCTTATTTTGCATGACTTAGGGGAAAGTATGATACGAGATTGTAAAAAGTCAAAATTCGCGTATACTCAAGCCAATGCCCTACCCCAAGCGCCCGGACGGTTCCGGTCCCAAGAAGCCTCGCACCAGCTCCCGCCCATCGCGCGGCCGAGACGGTCGTATCGCCCCACTCCGCTCCTCGGCACGACCACGAACTGAATCTGCAGGCTCGACCACGCGACCGAGCACAGGACCAAAGCAGTTCAGTCGATCTGCAATTCGCGCTGGTGCTCGTGGCCCACGTCCGGATTTCCGTACTGCTCGCACCGAAGGCTCTGCATCCCGTCCGATAACAAAGCCAACCCGCGCGGTTCGCCACGCCGCATCTGCTGCTGCAAAGGCTGAAGCGGAGAAATCCGAACATCCGATGCGTATCAATAAATACCTCGCACAGAAAGGATACGCGACCCGCAAAGCCGCAGACGAGCTGATCGAGAAGCATCGGGTGTTCATAAACAACAAGCGTGCTGTGCTTGGAGACAAAGTGAACGAAGGCGATTCGGTAGAAGTTCGCGTTGACAACAAGAACCCGGGCAAGAAGCTCGTGTATTTTGCATATAACAAGCCACGTGCGGTCACGACCCATTCCGCGCAAGATGATGAAGGCGAGATTCGCGATATGGTGCCAGAACTTGTGAACGAGTTTGGTGTGTTCCCCGTCGGACGTCTTGATAAGGATTCTCATGGCCTCATCATCCTCACGAATGATGGTCGTATCACCGACCGTCTCTTAAGCCCAGTGCATGAGCACGAGAAGGAATACGTGGTAAAGACGAAGCTTCCCATCCGCGAGAGTCTGAAGACAAAGCTCGAGGAAGGAGTGAACATTGAGGGATACCAGACGAAGCCTGCTAAAGTCGAGCTCGTGAACGATCATCTGTTCCGCATCGTGATCACTGAAGGAAAGAAGCACCAGATCCGTCGCATGGTAGTCGCACTGTTTAATGAAGTGCAGGACCTTGAACGCGTTCGCGTGATGAACATTCGTCTCGGCAAAATGCGCGCAAGAGCGTATCGAGCGATCGAAGGCGATGAGCTGCAAGAATTCTTGAAAGCACTCGGACTCTAAATTAGACTCTTATGTCGTGCGTTAGTATATAAATGTATGCGCACGCCTGACCTCGGATTGGATGCTGACGAGCTCGCGGTGCTCAAGGCGCTTTCAACACCCATAAAGATCCAGGATTTCCTTGATTCCCTGCCGATTAACTTTGAAAAACGGCGCGAGACGTACTATTCTCCGCGGCGCGTACTGCAACTTCGAAAAGCGCATTGTTTTGAAGGCGCATTGCTCGCGGCAACAGCTTTATGGCTCGCGGGAGAAAAACCGCTTTTATTGGATCTCAAAAGCTCGAAGGCCGACGTGGACCATGTGGTTGCGTTATATAAGAAAAACGGGCACTGGGGAGCGATCAGTAAGACGAACCATGCTACGCTCCGATTCCGAGATCCTATATACAAGACAGTACGAGAGCTTGCTGCTTCCTATTTCCACGAATACTTCTTGAGCGAAACTGGCACGAAAACACTGGAGAGCTATGCAGGTCCATTCTCGCTTCTTCCCTTCGGCACTTCCTGGGTCACGGCAACTGAAGATCTCGATTATCTCGCAGAAGCAATCGACGGAAGCAAGCACTATCCGCTCTTCCCTGCAGCTAATAAGCCGTTCATGCGGCAAGCAGATACGATGGAACGCAAAGCAGGCGCGATCACCGAATGGAAATATAGTGATAAAGGTACATAAACAAAAACGCCCCGTTGCCGGGGCGTTTTTGTTTGAAGACTATTTGCGCTTCTTTGCGGTCTTCTTCGCTACCTTCTTCTTAGCGACTTTCTTGGTTGCCTTCTTTGCAACTTTCTTTGTTGCCTTCTTGGCTACCTTCTTCTTTGCTGCTGCCATATATTTGTACAAAATAGATATGACTGATAAGTCGACCCACTCTCGTACAAAAAATTTAATCGTGAGAAAAAATTTTTCGTGCGTGAATGTTCTATACGTATTATTACTCGTGAATTAAAATTTTGTGTGAAGAAAAAAAATAATTGTGGATAACTTTCGAAACAAGATAAAAATAATTTTTAAAAATTGCGAGATTATTTTTTATTTTCTTTCTTAAGAAAGATTTTGTACCTCGCGTTCGATAGAAATGTTCGTCGCATCAAAAACTTTTTTCGTAATCTCATTCGCGAATGCATCAACATCATGCGCACTCGCTCCTTCGTTCGTTACGAGTACGAGTGGCTGTTTCTCGAAAAGCCGAACGTTACCTTGTGAAAAACCCTTTAGATTCAATGCTTTATCCAATATCCATGCGAGTGACACCTTCATGCCATTCGGCGACTCGTATCCCGGCAATTCAGGATATTTCTCTTTAAGAACCTTGAACGCTTCTACGCTGATGACCGGATTCTTGAAGAATGAACCGGCTGTTCCGCACAGCGAGAGGTCAGGAAATTTCTGCGCGCGGATAGAACGCACGAGTGATGCAACTTCGCTCGGAGTACTAACTACTGCACCTGTTTCAATTCTTGCTGCGATATCTGCATATGATGTCTTTGCTTTTCCATTTATTCGCAAATCAAATGCAACACGAAGTATTATCAATGAACGATTACGCTTGAACATGCTATCTCGATAGCCGAATTCGCATGCAGCATTTTCGATACGATGCACCTCGAGCGAATCAGTATCAAGCACTTCTGCCCATGCAAGCGTATCCGCAACTTCTGCGCCATATGCCCCGATATTCTGAACAGGAGCTGCACCGACTGTGCCAGGTATGCCGGCAAGGTTCTCAATGCCCCACAACACGCGTGATGCGCACGCATCCACGAATGCATCCCATGAGACACCTGCCCATGCGATCGCACGGACTGCATCACCGTGCTCTTCGAACGCGATGCTCTCCTCAGCATCCGCTACGATGCGGATTATCATGCCGTTGTATCCTGCATCTATCGCAAGGAGATTGCTGCCACCGCCGAGCACATACCACGAAAGGCCGCGATCACGAGCAAGCGTGATCGCGGCCTTTATG
>JARIGM010000026.1 GCA_029288865.1 Candidatus Kaiserbacteria bacterium | reverse complement strand
CGGCATACGAGATTAAATCTCGATGCAGTGCTTAAATACTGCGGTATACCCGAAGAACCGAAGCCGCACAATGCACTCACTGGCGCGCTCTGTCATGCCGAGGTTTTCGCACGCATGGCGTATAATAAAAACATCCTGCCTGAATTCGTGAATTATCCGATTCCGTGGCTTTAATCTTTTAACCCTGTACCTTGCATGCACGATGATCCTTTTGTTGAAGAACCGATAGTAGACGCACCGAAAGGGGAGGCGCTCGCTTCTCCGCATGAGGCTCGGGAAGTCGTCACGACGCAAGAACGTCATCATGCAATGGGCACCGTACTCACCAGCGCCATCGAGGAAGGGAAGCATCAAGTGCCTGCAGAGCCAGCACCATTGGTCTCACGTCCAAACCAGCTCGAATCATGGCGTATCTTCAAGATCATGTCTGAGTTCGTGGAGGGGTTCGACCTGATCCGCAAATACGCGCTTGCCGCTTCATTCTTCGGCTCTGCTCGCGAGACGCTTGATCCGTCTATCTACCAAGCAGCAACCGATCTCTCGGGCAAACTCGCTAAGGCGGGATTTGCTGTCATCACGGGCGGCAGCAACGGTATCATGCAAGCTGCTAATCGCGGCGCGTATGAAGCGGGTGGCGCATCTATCGGCCTCAATATCCGTCTGAGCGACAATCAGCCAACGAATAAGTTCGTGACCGATCAGATGATGTTTGATCACTTCTTCGTGCGCAAGGTGATGCTCACGTTTGCTTCGGAGGTGTACATCTACTTCCCAGGCGGATTCGGTACGCTCGATGAGTTCACTGAAATCCTCACGCTCGTACAGACGAAGAAGATCCGTCCGATCCCGATCGTCCTCTACAGCAAGGCATACTGGGAACCGCTCATGGAGTTCTTCACGAAGCACCTGCTCGAGAAGTATCACGCGATCGACCAGGCTGATATGAGCCTCTTCCGTGTCGTCGACTCAGTCGATGAAGCGTACGAGTACATCATGTCCGCGACCGGCGTCGGTACACGATAGATGTACCTAAATAAAATAAGAGCGACTGGATGTGAATCCAGTCGCTAAAGTTTGTTAACAAAGGCTAGGGAAGTGCAAGTTGAGTATGTCGCATTTCCGGAGCCAAGCATTCACAAAGAGCTTGAATATCAGAAAATTGTACTTCCTGATATTCCTGAACCATTTCTGGAACCGTTCGTATTCGGTCACGCCATGCCACTGACGTCATCGCGTCTTCGCAGATATCCTTGCCTGAAATATCTTGCATATAGAGAGAGGCGATGACCTCATCTTTATGCCGCTGGATGAGTTCATGATCCGCTCCGACTTGAAGGATGCATTCGTTCACCACTTCTTCGATTAAAGTCATGGCGTCAGGCATAAGGCCGTCGGCATGGATTGCGAGCTCATAGAATGGTCCCAAGGGCGTGCATTCTACTTGGACGTGGTATGTCCAAGCTCGCTTTAAGCGCACTTCGTCGAATAGTTTCTCACTCAGTGCGCCGCGAAAAACTAAAGTTGCCGCACGCGAGTAGATACCAGGAATTCTTCCTGCACTCAAGTATTTCCCGACCTGGTCATGGTCGGTCTGTTGATAGGTGTGCAGTAGCTCCGTAGATGGGCGCACGCTCTGGATTGGTATGGGCCGATCGGATCGAGATCCTGCTTTGGACAACTTGAACGGGCTTTTAAACAGAAGAGCCACGAGTTCATCGAGCGACGTGCCGCCGATGCATACCACGCTCATATTTGCCGGTGTGTAATGGCGATCGTAATACGCCTGCAGGTCACCCTGACTGATTCGTGCGATGGAGTCGAGATTACCGAGAGGGTTAGCCATTCGTCCAAGCGTGTGATCGCCGTGAATAGCTCGATTCTTTTTCATCACGAGCCCATGCATATAGTCAGCAGGGAAGTCCTGACGGAATTCGCCGATAATTACTTGCCGCTCACGCTCGACATGCTTTTTAAGCCGGCCAAACAGTAGCATGGTGCCGAACATGTCCAGACCATTGCTAAGAACGTCTGGCTTTGCGGGCAGGAAAAAACCGTAATAGGAGTAGGGGAAACTGGTTGTACCGAAATTTCCTTCTCCTCCATGACGTCGGAAAAATTGATCCATCTCCTGGTGTTCATAGCCGCCATTCTCGCAAACGAGATGCTCCATGTAATGCGCGGTACCTTCAAGACCGGGAAGATCCTGATCTGCACCGCTATGAACGAGGAACATCATATGCTGCCATGTGCAGCCTGGCAGATACGAAGCATAGACGGTAAGCCCGTTTCGCAGAACGGTAGATTCAAAGTTAGCGAATGGATCCCACATGGGATGCTCCTTTGTTGAGGGTTATAAGACCAAGGGTCTGTGTAAACTATAACATATTTGTATATAAATATCAATTTACGCTCCAATGCGTCGTTTGAGCGGGGAAGTAGTCGCCCATTCGATCCAGGTGAGATAAAAGACAAAATGACCGGAGGCTCCCCTACCGGTCATTTTTCGTATTTCGGGGAAGTGCCCATGATTGCCGTTTTTAGATACTCACTATCAGAGAGTCGATCAGGGACGGATCGAGAAATATTTTGGTAGACCCAGACAGGGAAGAGTGGGAGGATAAATGCCCAGGGATGATTTATAGAGGATTGGCATCGGGGGGGCTTTAATACAAGTACGTCGCACAATGTATCGTTGCGAGACATAGGAGAGAGGGAAACAAGCCGCATTTATGCGGTTTTTTAGTTCTTCTGATGGGGGAGGTATTGCAGCGGTGCAACTATTAGGAATTATCCTCACTGGTCAATAAAGTTCACCTCCGAGTAACTGCATAAAAGCTCGGGTTTCCCCATCAGAAGAACTGCTCACTGAATTTATTCACTTAGCTCTTGTTCCCCCCGCGTTCGCTAAGTGCGTGGGGAACAGGAAAAACCATCCTTATGTCAGCAACAATAACCATCTCATGTGCGAAGTGCGAAAACACCGGAGTAGCAAACCGCTTTAACGGCCCCGATGATTTCGACCAGGAATACTGCACCTGCTTCTACGGTCAGCAGAAAGAAATGTTCGACGTAGACGAAGTAAAGGATGCATGGGCGGGATTCGCACTCTTCGACGCAGAAAACACGTTCGAACGTATCTCCCGTCTCCGCAAGCAGGAAGCAGAGGAGAGCGATTACTC
>JARIGM010000022.1 GCA_029288865.1 Candidatus Kaiserbacteria bacterium | reverse complement strand
GTTTTTATTTTTCTGGGAGACAGCGTATGCTGGAAGAATGAAAAGATGGCTGCCGTATGTGGCTGTGGGATTTCTGGCACTCTTTGTGCTGTGGGCGATTCCGGTGATTAGTGTGTGGCCTGGAATAATCGCATTCGATATCAACGTACAGCATCTAGTGGCTCCGCTGCAGAGTGCTGCTGGAATTCAGGTATTTCAGTTTATTACGTTCTTTGGCGGAGTAGTCGGCACAATTCTCGGTATTCTTGCTGTCGTAGCAGTTTTTCGTCACCGTCCGGATATTGTCGCGCGCATGTTGATCGCGATGGTGGGCGAGTCGATCTCAGTGGAGTATGTGAAAGTGATGCTGCATCGCGCTCGTCCGGAGCCGGTCGCACACCTTGCTATTCCCGACACGTTCTCCTTCCCGAGCGGACATTCGACTTCGGCGATGGTACTCTACGGGTTCTTAGCGCTGCTTTTATATGTTCATGCGCGAAACCGATTCGAACGGATACTTGCGATCGGAGTATCGGCAGCGATCATCGCGCTTATCGGATTGTCTCGACTCGTACTCGGCTATCACTACCCGAGCGATGTGATAGGCGGTTTCATCTTCGGAGCGTTCTGGCTTGCGTTCACGCTTTCGCTGCCGCTGCACCACAAGATCTATCACGAAGAGGTTATTGATCCGACAGTGCTGTAGTGAGACGACAAACGAAAAGTCGGGAGAAATAGTAAAGGCCGTCGCATCGCGACGGCCTTTATATTCAATGTTCTGTGAGTCTGCTCGAGGCCGCACTTATCACCAGGATTAGTCCGTAGAAGGGAATCGCGAAGAGCGAGCCCCATGTCAGCCAGGATTGCAATTCAGACGTCAGAGGAGTTCTGAACTGGAGATCACCCATAGTGGCGGGAACCAATCCCAATAAAAGCATGATGATGGCTGGCCATCGGTGACGGATATCCCCTAACATATACCTTTGGTAGATGATGCAGCATGCCGTGTACACGAGCAACCCGCTTGTTAAGAACCAAAGCCAGGGAGGATTCAAAATTCCCAGGTTTAGAAAGCACTTGAGTGCAAGAAGAGTAAACCCGCACAGAATGAGCAGGAGGCCTTTGTTTGATGAGAATTTCATCGTCCTATCTCCAAAAGAGTTGGTCTGGGTGCAATAGTATACACAGCGCGGTATTTGTCCAGTGCTATACTGGAGACATGAAAATCGAATGGAACAAAGTCACCTGGTATTCGTGGGTCGCAGCAGTGATCGTTTTCGGCGGGGCATTTGCGACGGGGATGTACGTGGGAATGAACATCGAAGATATAAAGATGGATTCGCGGCAATCAGTATCTGCGATCCATGAGACTGGTACAAGTGAGCGTTCGGATGCCTCCACGACCGTAACCTATGCATGCGACGGCGGGAAGCAGATACAAGCTATGTATTCGGACAAAAGCGTTCACGTGAGAACGAATGATGGGAAAGATCTCGTTCTGCCACAGACTCTCTCTGCTGATGGTGGCCGATATGCGAATTCGAACGAATCATTCATCTTCTGGTCCAAAGGGGACGGGGCGTCCGTGATGCAGACAATGAGCGGCGTTTCCACTACTACGTACGCGAACTGCATCCAGATCGCCGCTCCGATCCAATAGAGCCTACAAGCTGAGCGGTTGACGTTCATGGCCTGTTCATATATAGTTAGCTAGGCTAACTATTAGCGTATGAAATCAAAAGCCAGTGCAGCGCAGGATCGATCGGCATCGCGCGAGGAACTCCTCGCGCTCATGTTCGAGTTGGGACGTCTCATGAAGAGCGAGATCCATCGCGAAGCATCCGTGTTTCCTTCGTACCTGCACGCCGAGATGCTTCGATTCATACAAGAGGAAGGCCAGCCAACGATGCGACAGATCGCAGAGTACCTGAAGGTCACTCCGCCGACTGTCACGGCCCTGATCGATCCATTTGTGGATGATCATGTGCTTGAGCGCGTGGCAGACGAGACAGATCGTCGCAAGGTGCGTCTCCGCCTTACGAAGCACGGCGAGAAGCTGCTTGAGAAGAACAAGCAGCAGCGCACCGAAGCGTTCGCTCGGATCTTCCTCCCATTATCAGATGAAGAGTGCAGCGAACTCGCCCGCCTCCTCGCAATCATTACTCGTCCGAATATTTCATAATTATTATGCCCGCTCGCATCCCATCACTAATTTCAGAACTCTTGAAGCACACGACTGTGCGAATCGCACTGGGCATCGTTGCCGTGATCGCTGTCGGTAGCCTCACGTATTTCCTTATAGAATCGGTACCCCCTTCAGTCGCATTTGCGACAGTAAAGAAGGGTACTGTCATCGCTGATGTGACCGCGACCGGCATCGTTTCGCCAGTACAGAACCCGACGCTTTCTTTTGAGAACGGAGGACAAGTCGCACGCGTGTACGTTAAGGCGGGGGATACGGTCCAGGCAGGCCGAGTACTTGCAACACTCGATACGGGCATTCTCTCGGCGAACCTGGCAGCCGCGCAAGCGCGGCTCGATGAGCTCCAGGCAGGCCCTCGCAGTACGGACGTTGCGGGCAAGCAGACTGCAGTCCAAACGGCACAGCAGAATCTCTCGAATACGTACGCGACCTACCCTGAGACGCTCCAGAGCGCATACGGCAAGTCGCAAGGCGCGGTCTATAGCGTGGATACGCTCTTCGATAACTCGAATCGCGCGAATCCAGCGTTGAACATTTCTCTCATTCATCAATCAAATAAAGTAACGGTAGATGCGGAACGAGCGCAGCTTAATCAGACATTCACGACATGGCAGACGGAATTGGCGAGCGTAAATTCGTCAGCATCTGCATCGGTACTTGAGTCAGCCTCTGATAAGAGCCTTTCTCATCTGTACGAGATCCGCACCTACCTCACGGACCTCGTCGCAGCGCTCAATGATGCACAAGTCGGTCCCAGCTACACGCAGGCACAGGACACTGCAGCACTCGCGCAAGCGAATGCTGCGCGCGACACCGTGAACGGTCTCATTACCTCGCTCACTGCCGCACGTCAGTCTATCTCGACGAATCAGCTCACCGTACAGTCTGCGCAAGACGCGCTCAATCAAACGCTTGCAGGCTCCGCATCGCAAGAGATACAGGCACAGCAAGCAGTCGTTGCCGGCATTGCAGCGCAGATGCGCCAGCAGGAAATCATTGCGCCATTCAGCGGTACGGTTGCAAGCGTATCGATCAAGCCAGGTGATGTCGCGTCCGCAAACGAAGCAGCGATCGCACTCGTGCCAAGCGGGAACTTCGAAGTAGATGTGTATCTTCCTGAGAACGATGTGACCAAGCTCAAAGCTGGAGATGTTGCAGACATCACACTCGATGCATATGGGGCGAACCGTATCTTTAAGGCGTCGGTCGCAACGATCGAGACGTCGCCTTCGATTGATCCTCATTCTGCAGGCGGCACGAGCGGCGGCTATAAGGTGACGCTCGTATTCAACGACTCTGATCCTGCTATCGCGAACGGAATGCATGCGAATGCGACGATTCATGGCGGTGAGGCGCAGAACGCACTCACGATTCCGCGCAGCGCTGTCATCACCGATGGCTCGACTCAATTCGTGCTGAAGAAGACTTCAGCAGGTCTCGTGAAGACACCGGTCACGGTGGGAGTCGTGGGCAGTACGACCGTCGAAGTGACTTCCGGTTTATCAGTGGGCGATACGGTCTCTGCCGTCGGTGCGCAATAATAATCAAACTATTTATGTCTGAAAAAAATCCTGATCACGCAACAAAGAAGAGTCGACTGCCGCTTATGGTCGCTGCTGCGCTCGTACTCGTCGTCGGAGGCGGCATCGGCGCGCTTGCTTATATGGGTGTTGAAAGCCAACGCGTGTACATCGAGAAGTCGAGCATTCAATCTCCGATCACGCCGCTTGCTCCTACCACGGGAGGCATCCTTCAAGAGGTGTACGTCTCAGTAGGTGATACGATCCCGGCAAATACCGTCGTCGCACGCGTCGGCACTGAACTCATTAAATCGACAAGTGGAGGCCTCGTGATCACCTCGAACACAAACCTCGGCAGTTTGGTTCCAGCGGGTACGCCAGTCGTGACTACGATCGATCCGACGCAGCTACGCGCCGTCGGACAGCTTGAAGAGGATAAGGGGCTCTCAAAAGTTGCTACCGGAGACCGGGCGACATTCACCGTCGACGCATTCCCAGGCAAGAAGTATGAAGGAGTCGTAAGTGAAGTGAGCCCGACGGCTCATTCAGGCGACGTCGTATTCTCCGTATCGGACAAGCGCGAGCAGCAGAACTTCGACGTGAAGGTGGCATATGATCTCTCGAAGTATCCGGAGTTGAAGAATGGGATGAGTGCCAAGATTTGGGTCTATACCAAGTAATTAATGAAGGATAATCCGAACCTAAAATGGTGGGTGCTGGTCACAGTGATCGTGGGAACGTTCCTCGGTCGTCTTGATCAGACAATCGTGAATCTTGCTTTGCCGAAGATCATTCCGGATTTCCATATCACGGTTTCGCAGGCAGGGTGGATCGGTACGGCATATATCCTTGCGAATGCAGTGTTCGTGCCGATCTGGGGCAAGCTCGGCGATACGATCGGCCGCAAGCGCGTGTATCTCACGGGCTTCATCATCTTCCTCGTCGGATCGGTGCTCGCTGGCCTTTCGTGGAATCTCGGAAGCATGCTCGTGTTCCGCGTGATCCAAGCGATCGCGGGCTCTGCAGACTATCCGACGGCGATGGCGATCCTTGCAGTGACATTCCCTGCAGGAAAGGATCGCGCCCAGGCGCTCGGCATCTGGTCGAGCGTGTTCGGCGCATCGGCGGTGCTCGGTCCGCTCATCGGCGGTCCACTTATCGATACGTTTGGCTGGCGCTCCGTGTTCCTCATCAACTTGCCAATCGGTCTCATAGGTACCTTCATGGCGCTTGCGTTCGTAGAAGAATCGAAGTTGCCGGAGCGCAGAGTGAAGTTCGACTGGTGGGGAGCGACGACGCTCGGCATCTCGCTCGCATCACTCGTACTCGTACTCGACCAGGGCACGGACTGGGGATGGTTCTCGGCGGCGAGCATGCTCTGCTATGCAGTCACGCTTATTTCCGGTGCGATCTTCTTGCTCATCGAAGACGGTCATGATGAGCCGATCGTAGATCTCAAGTTCTTCCGCAATGCAGTCTTCGTGAATACGCTCATGAACAACTTCATCGTGTTCATGGCGATGATGGGTAGCATTTTCCTCATCCCGGTCTTCGCTCAAACCTTTCTCGGGTACAACGCGACACAAAGCGGTTACCTGTTCATTCCGATGGCATTCGGCCTCATGGCAGCGGCACCGCTCGGCGCGATGATGATGGGAAAGCTGAACTCAGGCGTCGTGATCGGGTCTTCCACGCTGATGGCGGGCATCGGTATCGGCTTGCTCGCACTCCTTGATCCTCGCTCAACGGCGATCGACATCATCATCCCGCTCATGATCATGGCGTTCGGCATGGGCTTCGGCATGGCGCAGCGAACGAATGCTGTCGCGGCAGCAGTGCCAGCTCATGAGATCGGTATCGCATCGTCCGTGCTTGCGCTCGTTCGTAACATTGCCGGCGCATTCGGTATCGCGGTCTTTGCAACGATTCTGCAATCAGTAACGAAACAGAAAGTACTTGATCTGGCACAGAACAGCCATGTGCTCGTGCATACGCCACAAGCCATCGGGACACTCATCGGGCTTATCGAATTGAAAGCGCAGATCGACGCATACGCGATAATCTACGGCATCGCATCGGGACTCCTTATTATCGGAGCAATAGTCGCGTTCTTCATCCAGGTGCCTGAGCCGAAAGGCGAGAAGATCGAAATGGTAGTAGAATAATCTTTTATGAAACCGACCGGACCAAATCTATTTTCACTCTTGAAGCCATATAGCGGCTGGATTTTGCTGCTCACTCTGCTCACCATCATTGCAAACGGCTTTAGCCTCGTGATTCCAAAGCTTACCGCGGTTGCAATCGATACGTTTAATGCTGGTACTGCAGATATCGGCACGTTGATGATCGAGTTCGGACTATTGTCAATCGGCATCTTGCTTTTCACCTATTTCCAAAATGTCGTGCAAACGATCGCCTCTGAGCGCGTCGCACGCGATCTGCGCGCTCAGGTAACTGAGAAGGTGAGTCTGCAGGAATATGCGACGATCGATCGACTCACGCCAGCGAAACTCCTCACGAATCTCACTTCGGATGTCGATGCTGTGAAGACCTTCGTATCGCAAGCAATCTCTTCGCTTATCTCCTCACTCTTCTTGATTATCGGTTCATGTACGCTCTTACTCTTCTTGAATTGGAAGCTCGCACTCGTCGTGATCGCGATGGTGCCGATCATCGCGGTGATCTTCGCCTTTGTGCTGGGTCGTGTTCGTAAGCTCTTCGCGAAGGGTCAAGAGATCATCGATTGGCTCAACAAGGTGATCAGCGAGAGCATCTTAGGTGCAGCACTCGTACGTCTCGTGAATTCGCATGAGGTTGAATTTGATAAGTTCGTAGAAGCGTCGAGCGCTTCGCGTGAGTTGGGGTATAAAATCATTGGCTATTTCTCGATGTTGATCCCAGCGATTACCTTCATCTCGAGCATGACGACGCTCGCGATCCTGGTGATCGGCGGCTCGTTCGTCATCAATGGCTCGATGTCCCTCGGAAACTTCACAGCCTTCAATACCTACTTGCAGATACTCATCTTCCCGATTCTCGTGATTGGCTTCATAAGCAACGTGATCGCCCAGGCCGGTGCTTCGTATGGCCGCATCAGCCAGGTGCTCAGTGTCGAGGATCCGAAACGCGAAGGAACGGTCATGGACGAGCTCACCGGGAAGGTCGAGGTGAACAACCTGGGTATGCAATACGGTGAGACCTATGCGCTTAAGGATGTGTCATTCTCGATCCAGCCGGGCACGAAAAACGCTATCATCGGACCGACTGCTGCAGGCAAGACGCAACTCTTGTATCTCATGACCGGTTTGCTCAATCCGAGCGCGGGAGAGGTCCGGTACGATGATAAACTTCTTGCTGAATATGATAAGGAACGATTCCACGAACAAGTCGGTTTCGTATTTCAGGACAGTATCATCTTCAACCTCACGCTTCGCGAGAACATCGCGTTCAGCACGACCGTGAAGGATGATCACCTTCAGAAGGCGATCGATACGGCGGAGCTTCATGATTTCATCGCCTCGCTTCCGGAGGGATTAGATACTATCGTATCTGAACGCGGCACATCACTCTCAGGAGGCCAGAAACAGCGCATCATGCTTGCTCGCGCGCTCGCGCTTAACCCACGAATCCTTCTGCTCGACGACTTCACTGCTCGTGTCGACGCTCGAACGGAGAAGACGATTCTTGATAATGTCGCGAAGAACTATCCGGATATCACACTCATTTCAGTGACCCAGAAGATCGCGCCGATCGAGCATTATGACCAGATCATTCTCATGATGGAAGGTGAAGTCCTGGACGTGGGAACGCATGCTGAGTTGCTCGAGAAATCACCGGAATATGTGCAGATTTACGAGTCGCAGAAGAGTACTGAAAACTATGAATAACGAACCGACTACATACCGTCTTCCGACGGAAAATACCGAGGCAGAGAAGGGCACGCTTGCGCGAGCGTGGAAGAGCCTCGCTCCGCTCATGGCTGCAGAAAAAGGGAATATCGCTATCGCGATGATCGCCATGCTCTTCAGTTCGGTCGCGACGCTTCTCACGCCAGTTATCATAGGTCGTGCAGTGGACCAGTACATCACGCATGGCGATTTCCGTGGCGTGCTGATTTCGGCGCTCGTGCTGTTTGTCACGTATCTGCTCGCGCTCTTCACGGGCTTCACGCAGATCCAGCGCATGGGCGGCGTGGGTCGTCGCATCCTTTTCAAGCTCCGCAACGAGCTCTTCACCAAGCTGCAGGAACTTCCAATCGCGTTTTTCAATCAGAACAAGGCAGGCGACCTCATCTCGCGCATCAATAACGACACGGACAAGCTGAACCAATTCTTCTCGCAAGCGCTCATGCAGTTCGTAGGAAATGCGTTCATGATCGCTGGCGCAGGCATCTTCCTAGTCGCGCTCAACTGGAAGCTCGGACTGGCAGCGCTCGTACCGGCGCTCGGCGTACTCGTTATCACGCAGCTTATCTCTGGATGGGTGAAGCGTAAGAATCGCGCGAGCCTGCAGAGCTTGGGCTCGATGAGTGCCGAGATCCAGGAGAGCCTTGATAATTTCAAGGTGATCGTGGCATTCAATCGTCTCGATTATTTCCGTACGAAATTCAAGGAAGCGAACGACCGCAACTATGTCGCTTCAGTTAATGCAGGCATCGCATCGAACATCTTCAACCCGATCTATTCGTTCGCATCTAATCTTGGTCAGCTCATCGTGCTTGCGTATGGCATTTACCTGATCGTCCAGGGCCAGCTCACGGTGGGTTTGCTCATCGGATACGTGCTGTACGTGCTGAATTTCTATAACCCGCTTCGACAACTCGCGACAGTGTGGTCGAGCCTCCAGCTTGCGCTCGCATCCCTTGATCGCATTCAGGACGTGCTCTCACTCTCGAATAATATGCCCGTGATTGAGTCAGAAGAGAAAGGAGACGAGAAAATGCTCCTCGAATTCAAAGATGTATCGTTCCGTTATCCAGAAGGTAAGAGCGTGCTCAAGCATGTGAACTTGCACCTCGAACAGGGAAAGACATATGCGCTCGTCGGACCGACTGGCGGCGGCAAGACCACCACGGCATCTCTCATGGCTCGTCTCTATGATCCGACCGAGGGCACTGTCTACCTGAAAGGAAAAGATATTCGTTCATATTCAGCGCAAGACCGTGCGAAGGTGATCGGATTCATCTTGCAAGAACCGTTCCTCTTCAGCGGCACGGTGCGCGATAATATTCTCTATGGAAATGATAAGTATAAGGATCTCTCAGGAGACGCGCTCGAAGAAGTACTAAATCATGCGCATCTTAATAAACTAGTGGGACGATTCGATGATGGTCTTGCAACTAAAGTTTCTCCAACGGGCACGACCATGAGTCTCGGTCAGAAGCAGTTGGTGGCGTTCATGCGCGCCGTGCTGCGCGAGCCAGAGCTGCTCATTCTTGATGAGGCGACAGCGAACATCGATACCGTAACTGAGGAGTTGCTTGAGGAGACGCTCGCGCTCCTCCCGAGCACTACGACGAAAGTCATCATTGCGCATCGCCTCAATACAATCGAAAGCGCTGACGAAATCTTCTTCGTGAATGGAGAGTCGATTACTGAAGCCGGATCATTCGATCATGCTGTGGAGATGCTCATGCACGGCAAGCGTCAAAGCTAGTCGGTTTCGAGCTCAGCCAGAAGTGGTATCATAGGGGGATGAAGCGGAAGAAGCCGATCCATTACTACACCCATCGGGGCCGCCGCAAGCACTCCGCCTCGTTCCTGAGCCGCATCAGCACCGGAATCTTCCTGCCGTTCTTCCTCATATTCCTCGCGACGTTCCTCACCACTGGTGCCATCCTCATCCCGTCTTCGTATAATGTGCAGTTGGGCATTCTGGTCGGGGCACTTGCTGCGTCTCTCGTCCGTTTGCTCATCGCATACGTGCTTTCGATCCTTGTGGGCATTCCGCTTGCCCTTTTGGCCGAAGGCAATCACCGGATCGAGAGCGTGCTTTTGCCGGTCTATGATGTGCTCGAGTCGATCCCGATCCTTGCATTCTTTCCTGTCATCATCTTGTTCTTCGTGCGGTCCGGTCTGCTCGAAGGCGCAGCGATTTTCATGCTCTTCTTCACGATGATATGGAGTATCGTGTTCAGTGCGATCGGCGGTCTCCGCGTGATTCCCAAAGACGTGAAGTCGGTCGGACATGTGTTCGGGCTCTCTCGCTGGCAACGGTTCACGCAGATTACATTGCCCGCGCTCTTCCCGCCAATCGTGACCGGGTCGATCCTCGCGCTGGCTGCGGGCTGGAATATTGTGATCGTAGCCGAAGCGCTCCATGCCTATGCGCCGACCTCATCGCATGCAGGAGACCTCTTCGGTATCGGCAGCATCCTCGTGAATGCCGCAGGCTCAGGAGATAACGGCGCGTTTCTCGGTGCGCTCGCCGTGCTCGTCATCGTGATCACTGTGATCAACCTCTTCCTGTGGCAGCCGCTTCTCGGGCGAGCCGAACGCTATAAATTCGAATGATATGACTGATCGCGACCACTCACCAATCGTTACGTTCGAAAACGTGACATTCAGATACGAACCGAACGAACCCATCATCGCAGAGAATATCTCGCTCGAACTTCAGCCGCGCACGTTCACGACCATCGTCGGTCCGTCCGGCGGAGGCAAGTCGACGCTTTTGCAGCTCACGGTCGGGCTTGCGAAGCCGTTGTCTGGGACGGTCAAAAATGCTGCCCGTACGCGCATGGTATTCCAGAGCGGCGCATTGCTCCCGTGGCGCACTGTCTACGATAACGTCATGCTCGGATTCACCGGTCTTTCGCTGTCAAAGAATGAAAGGAAAGAGCGAGTCCGTCAGGAGCTCGCGAATCTCGGCCTCACCGATCTGTCTCATGCATATCCGCGCGATCTTTCCGGCGGTCAGCGCCAGCGCGTCGGCATTGCACGCGCACTCGTTTCCGATCCCGAACTCCTCCTTCTCGATGAGCCGTTCTCGGCTCTCGATGTCGAGACTACGCAGAAGCTTTCCGAGGAGCTGCTCGGCATATTCGCTTCCCGACCGATCACTGTCCTGATGGTGTCCCATAATATCGAAGATGCGGTCTTGCTTGCGGATCAGGTATTCGTATTCGCGCACAAAGTCATCGAGCATGTCATTCCGGTCACGCTTCCGCGTCCGCGTCACGCGACTGATCCAGAATTCGAACGGCTCGTGAAAGAGATCAAAGGCAAGATCCCGACAAAATAAAAAGACGACAGCATGCGTGTCGTCTAAAGGTGTATCAGTGGAATGGGAAGTAAAGGTGCGGGAAGGCGGGTGAGGGTGGATAGGCGGAAAAGATATTCCACTGATAAAGAACATAGGATGAGAAAGATGAAGAGTGAGACGATTTCGAAAGAAATCCAAGCTCAGCTCTGATTGGGAAAAATTTGAGTAAGGATGAAATGAGAAGTAAGACGGGTGCGGTAAGGCATTGTCTGACTCCTGATCTCATCGCCTCAAGATCATGCAATCTCTCCTCTGTCTTATACAACAGCACCGGATCGGAAAAGGTTACACCTTCGATTTTAGGAGTGCCGCGTATTTTTCTTGCACCTTCTGAAGCTTTGGCGCGATGATGATTCGGCAATAGCTCTGCGTAGAATTTTGAGCGTAATAGTTCTGATGATAGTCCTCGGCAGGGTAGAACTCGGTAAGCGGAACGACTTCCGTAACGATCGGGTCGCCTTCTTTTGATGATTCGTCGAGCTCTTTTATGAAATTCTCAGTCTCGGTCTTTTGCTCAGGAGTGGTATAAAACACCACAGAACGATATTGGGTGCCCACATCGTTTCCTTGGCGGTTGAACTGGGTGGCGTCATGTGAAGCGAAGAAGATGGTAAGAAGATCACGGTATGCAACCTTGCTCTGATCATATTCGATCCGGATGACTTCAGCATGGCCAGTCGTGCCAGTGCAGACTTGTTCGTAAGTTGGATTGGGGACGGTACCGCCTGCATAGCCGGATGTAACTGAGCTTACCCCATCAAGCATCTTGAATACCGCTTCAGTGCACCAGAAGCATCCGCCGCCAAATACTGCCACTTCGAGATTGTTTTCCATGCCCATAGTATACTCTCTTCATGAAGAAGGGCGAAGATTTCGTGGGCGTGACTGTTACATTCATCTGTCATGATGGACAAGGAAATTATCTTCTCGCGAAGCGAAGCGACCAATGCCGTGATGAGCACCATCGGTGGGATGCAGGAGGTGGTGCATTGGAGCTTGGCGATACGGTAGAAGAGACGCTCAAAAAAGAGATATGTGAGGAGTATTGTGCTGATGTCCTCGATCACGAATTTTTGGGATATCGAGACGTATTCCGTGAGAACGAGGACAAGAAAAATCATTGGCTCGCTTTAGACTTTAAGGTGCTCGTGAATCGCGATCTGATTCGTATCGGAGAACCGCATAAATTCGAGGATATCGGCTGGTTTCGGATGGATGCTTTTCCCGAACCGCTTCACTCGCAGCTGCCGCATTTCATAGAAAAATATAAAGCGCACTTGACCTAGTTGATTTCCTGTCCTCTCGGATATAGGATGATCGTAGATGAACGGAAGGTTCATCGTTTCTAGTACAGGGAGAATAAAAATGAGACAAGACAGATTTAATTCCAATGAGGCCGCCGAAATGTATTTCGACCCGGATGAATTGGCCGCTGAAATTCACCGGCTTCAAGGGGATCTGATGCTGTACGACGGAGAGCCATCGTCCGACTTTTTCTTCTCCGAAGAGGAGAATGAGGACGACGAGGATCTCGGCATCGTCATTTGTAATCCGATGCTGCTCGTCGAATAGATTTTTCGCGTTAGGTAATCGTTTAGATGGTGGGCTTATAAAAACGCTCCGCAACAGAAAGTTGCAGGAGCGTTTTATCATTTCTGCGTGAGGGCTGTTTATGCTGTGAGATCTGGCATCTGCCGATACACTTCTTCGATGTCAGCAAGCACTTCGGGTGCGAGAGTCAGATCACCTGCAGCGATGTCTATTTTCAGTTGGTCCATAGTGGTTGCGCCAATGATGCAGCTCGTGACGAACTGACGCGAGACCACGAAGGCAAGTGCCATCTGCGACGGATCAAGTCCATGCTTCTCCGCCACATTTACATACGCTTGAATCGCAGCCTGCACTTCGGGTGCATTGTATCGGCGGTTCCGGTCTGAGAGGGTAAATCGTGCACCAGCCGGCATCTTGCCACCGAGATATTTTCCGGTAAGTGCTCCGCCAGAAAGTGGCGAATAGGCGAGCAAGCCGATGTGCTCGCGGAATGACACCTCAGAGAGACCAAGTTCGTATGTGCGATTCGTGAGGGAGTATTGATTCTGGATCGATACGACCGGTGGCCAGTCGTTCTTTTCCGCAAGGCGCTGGAATTGCATCACTCCCCACGGCGTTTCGTTCGAGAGTCCGATATGGCGAATTTTTCCTTCTTTTATAAGCTCGACAAGTGCGCCATACGTTTCTTCGATTGATGCCGCTCCGGTGTCGTCCGGTATTTCCGTGATGCCGCGGATACCCCAATGATTTGCAGGACGATCTGGTGCATGAATCTGGTATAGATCGAGGTAATCAGTCTGAAGACGCGAAAGGGAACCTTCGATTGCTTCGCGAATATCTGCCCGAGAGAGATTCGTGACCGTACGGGTCTGGAAATTGCTGCGCTGTTTTCGGCAGGCGACCTTGCTCGCGATTATAAGGTCATCGTGCTTGCCGCGTTTCGCGAGCCACGTGCCGAGATATGCCTCAGTGCGGCCCTGAACGGACGGGTCCGGCGGGACAGGATAGATCTCTGCCGTATCTATGAAATTGATCCCTTGCGAGAGCGCGTAATCAAGTTGTTCATGTGCTTCCGCTTCGGTGTTCTGAATGCCCCAGGTCATCGTGCCGAGACAGATGACAGGGATATGTATGTCGGTTGTGCCGAGTTGTCTGTGTTCCATATGGATTGATGTATTATGCCTGTTCGAAATTAAGCGAGCATGAATTGATGCAGTATCGCTTGCCGCCCTTGTCTGCAGGACCGTCTTCAAAGACGTGGCCCAAGTGGCCTCCACAGTGCTTGCAGAACACTTCTGTGCGGTGCATGCCGTGTTCATCATCAGCTCGAGTCCCGACATTCTCTGCTACTGCAGGGTCGGTGAACGAAGGCCAGCCGGTGCCCGAGTCGAACTTCGCGTCTGAGGCGAAGAGAGGAGTGCCACATGCTTTGCAGGTATACATGCCGGTCTCGTGATTATCCACGAATGCGCCGGTAAATGGCGCTTCCGTACCTTTCTCACGGAGGACATGATATTCCTCAGGGCTCAATTCCTTTTTCCAATCTTCTTCGGTTTTTTGTATTGGCGTATCCATACGTCTAGTGTACCACTTATCGTAGTTGCTCGCAGCGGAGCGCCACGGTACCATGGATGCACATGCTCCGACCTCTTCTCGTGTTCGTGCTCACATTCACGTTCCTCGGCCTCGCTGATTCTTGGTATCTCGCCCAGAGCGCACTCACTGATACGGCTCTTACCTGCAACATTGCTGGACTAAGTGGCTGTAACGTTGTTGCGCAAAGCGCATATTCGCACCTCTTTGGCATTCCGCTGGGTGTCTATGGAGTAGTCTTCTATGCCCTCGTTTTTGTCTGCACAGCGCTTCTTTTCTTGCATCGTTCCCGATTCCTGTTTCGGAGCTTGTTCGGACTCGGGCTTATCGGCCTTATTGGCTCGACCATCTTCGTAGCTCTACAGATTTTCGTGATTCAGGCGCTCTGCATCTACTGCCTCGCTTCTGGGGCTATTTCATTCGTTATTTTCTTACTAACGACGCTTCTCTGGACGCGATTCACTCCTCCGAATGTCGTCTCGATCCCGACGATTCCACTACCGCCTGAGGCATGATACGATAGCCGCATATGCTACGACGGCTCAGCTTGATACTCGTCGTCTTCCTGCTCCTGCCGGCAGCTACCCATGCTTCGACGGTTCTGACGGCACAGAACGTTTCTATCTCGAGTACGACTCCTGGGAACGCCTACGCTTTTGGTGAGACGGTCAATATTGACGCACCTGTCACTGCAGATCTTATGTCTGCAGGCGGCACGTTGAATCTCACTTCACCGATAGCGGGGGACGCGCTGCTCGCTGGAGGTACTGTGGGAATCCAACAGCCGATCGGAGGAGATGCACGAATCGCTGGAGGTCGCGTATCAGTGCGTAATAACGTGGGCGGAGATCTCTTCGCTGCTGGAGGGTATGTGACTGTATCCGGAAAGGCAAATTATCTCTACCTCGCAGGCAACACGGTTGAAGTCACGAATGGCGCAAACGGAACCACAACAATATATGGTGTGGACGTATCGCTCGCAGGAGAGTTTAAGGGAGATGTGGAAGTCGTAGCGTCCGACAAGGTTACGATTGCAGATGGAACCATCATTCACGGCAGCCTCAAATATGACGCGCCCCAGAAGGCGGTGATCCCCGATACTGCGCAGATAACGGGTGCCGTAGAATACATCGGAAACGCGCCGTTCGTGCCGACCCCCAAGCAAGCACATACGTTCGCAGTGGCGGGGCATTGGATCTTCTTCGCCGTGCGACTCATCGCTGCATTGATCACGGTCGGACTCGTCGTCGGGTTCTTCCCAGCGCTTACGGATGCGGTGGTCGAGAATGTTCTCGCACGCACGTTCGAACGATTTATGCTCTTGATGCTGCTCGGGTTCTCTGCATTCGTCGCAGTGCCGGTGGTGATGCTCTTGCTGATGCTTTCATTCGTCGGTATTGGTCCTGCGCTCCTCATCGGAGCTGCATACTTACTTTTCATACTCCTGTCGTATATCTATGCGGCGGCTCTCGCGGGCAGCGCGCTCATGTGGGGTGCCCGAAAACACATTCAGATCACCTGGCGTGGCGCACTCTTAGGCGTGGTCGTGATCGAGGCAATCGGCATCGTGCCAGTGCTCGGCCTTGTCGTAAAGTTCGTGCTTGCCGCAGTCGCGGGCGGCGCACTCCTTATGCTCTTTTATAAATTTGCGTTCCAGCGAAACGAGCAAGACCTGCTCGACATCTAGCATGGATCTCCCTGTCCTTTCAACTCCAGAAGAGCGAAAGAAGCGGATGGACGCATTGCTCGCATACCTCAAGGAGGCATATCCTCATCCGAAGACCGAGCTTACCTATACGACTCCGATTCAGCTGGTAGTGGCAGTGATTCTGTCTGCGCAATGCACGGATAAGAAGGTGAACCACGTAACGGATACGATATATCAGAAATACAAGACGGTAGATGATTTTGCTGAGGCGGATCCGGAAACCTTTTCGAAAGAGACGTCTTCGATCACGTTCCATCGTGCAAAAACAAAAGCTATCATCGCCACCGCGAAGAAGCTGCGCGATGAATTTGGGGGAGTGATTCCTCGTACCGATAAGGAATTGGTGACGCTTCCTGGTATTGCGTACAAGACAGCTCATGTCGTGCTCGGAGAGCTGTACAACATATACGAAGGGATTCCGACCGATACGCATGTGCGTCGGTTCGCGCTCCGCTTTGATCTTACGAACCAGACTGACCTCACGAAGATCTCCAAAGATCTTGAAGCTCTTGTGCCCAAGTCGGACTGGAAGTATGTGAACAATGGGTTCGTGCTGTATGGACGATACATCTGTCCAGCGCGTCCGCACGACTGCGATGAGCATCCGCTCACGAAGATATGGCCACCCGCTGCAATGCGTTGGCCTAAGGCAAAATAATGACGGTAAACACATCACAACCAGTCGCAGTATTTGATTTCGACGGGACGATATTCCGTTCGTCGCTCCTGATCGAATTGGTCGAGGTGCTTGTCGAGAAAGGATTGTTTCCTCCTGAGGCGCGCGAGTCATATTTACACGCACAAGAAGAATGGCTCAATCGAAGAGGCGAGTACGCAGCGTATGTGAAGAAGCTCGTGACTTCATTTGAGAAGCACATTAAGGGCCTGCCATACGGCGAGGTGGCGGATATTGCAGGAGAGATCATTGAATCAAAGAAAGATCGGACATATCGGTATACGCGAGACCTCATTCATGAGCTCAAAAGCAAAGGATACTACCTACTCGGCATCTCGCATTCCCCGAAATTCATCGTGGATGGTTTTGGATACGAACTCGGGTTTGATAAGACGTACGGGCTCTTTTATGAGATCGGTGCGAGCGATCGGTTCACAGGAGAGATTGTGGATGAGCATCTCATAAAGAACAAAGCAACGATCCTTCGACGTGTCATAGAGAAAGAACACCTCACGCTGCACGGATCATATGGCGTCGGCGATACGGAGACAGACGTTTCAATGCTTGATATGGTCGAGCATCCCATCGCCTTTAATCCGAACAGGGTGTTGTATCGGCAGGCGAAGCAGAAGGGGTGGAAGGTGGTGGTAGAAAGAAAAGATGTCATCTACGAAGTCTAGAGCCCAGCATGATTCTCTCTCGAAGAGTACGCGTCGACTCTCTCCAGCGGAGAGTCGCGCTCACTCTCGCCGTCCTGCCACCATCGGAATGGCGGACCGATCCAGGACGGCTCCGAGAGCCTCTTCTCCAGAGAATCCTGCTGAGCTCAAAAAGTTTCGCAAGATAGTCTTCACTTTCTATCTAGAAAATGGAAGGCATGAGTTGCCGTGGCGGAAGACGACGGATGCGTACAAGATCTTGGTGTCTGAGGTGATGCTGCAGCAGACGCAGGTGGAGCGCGTGATTCCGTACTATGAGGCGTGGCTGGAAAAATTTCCAACAGTGAAGGCTCTCGCGGCTGCGCCGCTCGGCGACGTACTTCGCGCATGGCAAGGGCTCGGCTATAATCGTCGTGCCAAGATGCTGCACGAGGCTGCAAAGGTTGTTGTGAAGGATCACAAAGGGAAGATGCCGCACTCGATCGAAGAGCTTGTGGCATTGCCAGGAATTGGTCCATACACAGCGCGAGCTGTGCTGGCATTTGCAGACAACCAAGATGTTGTTTTTATCGAAACAAATTTGCGCACAGTGGTGTTGCATCATTTCTTTCCGAACGCTACAGAGCCAGTCTCTGATAAGGAAATACTCGCGGTGCTAGAGCGAGCTTTCCCGGAAGGGAAAGCTCGTGAGTGGTATGCAGCACTGATGGACTATGGTTCCCATCTTAAGCGTTCGGGCGTCCGCACACACATCAAAGCGAAAGCATATGCAAGACAATCCACATTTAGTGGTTCCAATCGCCAAGCACGTGGTGCTATCTTGAAAGCCCTCACGAAAGGCCCGCAATCAAAGACATACCTCACCGGTCTCCTCGGTCCCGACCGTCGCGATCAACTCGAGATCCAGCTGGCCGCCCTCACAACTGAAGGAATGATTGAACGTAATCGCGAGAAATACCACCTCCCGAATTAAAATGGTAGTGCATTGAAAACAAAACACCTCCTTACTTTAAGGGCTCTCGGAGCGCGACGGCGCGAGAGCGAGCCGATTTTTCAGCAGAAAAATACGGCGTACCTTAAAGTAAGGAGGTGTTTTGTTTTACTTACACACCGATCAACACAGGAATCACCATCGGCGCCTTGTTGGTACGACTGAAGAGATATCCAGCCATGGTATCGCTCAGCGTGTTCTTCACGTAGTCCAGGTCGACAGGGTTCATGCCGCGAGTCGAATCTTCGACCGTCTTCTTGATGAGCAGACGAGCCTGGTTCAAGAGGTCTTGCGACTCGCGAAGATAGATGAAACCGCGCGAGATGATGTCTGGAGACTTGCGGAGCTTGCCGGTCTTGAGGTTCACGGTCGCGATGATCACGAACATGCCGTCCTTAGAAAGCGCTTGGCGATCGCGGATAACCACTTCCTGCATGTCGCCAATCGCAAAGCCGTCTACGATGAGCGGGGAAGCTGGCACCTTATCCTTGTGGATCTCGAGGCGTTCGCCATCGATCATGTCGATGACCATGCCGTTGTCTGCAAGGATGATCGAATCTCGGGAGCGACCTGATTGCTCGACAGCTTTCGCATGGCAGCTTGTCATCGAGAAGTAACCGTATGCAGGCATGAAGAACTTCGCGTTCACCTGCTTGTTGATCCACACGAGCTCGCCGGTGTTGCCGTGTCCGGTTGAGTGCACGTCAGACGACTTGTAGTGGATGAGAGTCACATTATTGCGGTAGAGGTTGTCCTTCAATCGCTGCACGGAAATCTCGTTGCCTGGAATGACCGAAGAGGAAAGCACGATCGTATCGCGATTCGTGAGCTGGATGTTCTTATGCTGCTTAGTCGCAATGCGCATGAGTGCAGCGAACTCTTCGCCTTGAGCACCAGTCGCGAGGATGACGATCTTGTCCGGTGGGTAGTCGCCGATCTCAGTTGCCGGAATGAAGGTTCCTTTCTGCGGCTTCAAGAGGCCAGTCTTTTCAGCGATCTCGATGTTCGTGCGGATCGAGCGGCCTTCAGTGACGATCTTCTTTCCGTACTTCTCTGCAGCTTCGACGATGTGCACCATGCGGTCGAATTGGGATGCGAATGTACCGATGATGAGGCGTCCGCTCACGGTCTTGATGATCTCCTCGAGCGTTTCGGTGACGCGCTTTTCAGGAATAGAGAAGCCGTCGCGCTCTGCGTTCGTCGAGTCTGCGATAAAGAGCAGGTTCTTCTGTGCACCAAGTGCTCCCCACTTCTTCTGCTCGGCTTCAGTCGGGATGCCGTTGTCGTGCTCGAGCTTGAGGTCTCCAGTCGCGATCACGTTTCCGTACGGAGTTTCGATAGCGATACCCATAGAATCCGGGATCGAGTGAGTCACCGGGAAGAAATGTACTTTCGTAGAACCGATCGTGTGCGTTGAGCCCGGCTCAACGACGCGAAGGTCTGGCTTCGGCATGTCAGGATATTCTTCCTGACGCTTCGCGATCATGATCGCAGAAAGATTCTGCGTATAGATTGGCGGGTTACCGAAACGGTTCATGATGAACGGAATCGCGCCAATGTGGTCGAGGTGACCGTGCGTGATGAACACTGCGCGGACACGGTCGGCGTTCATCTCGAGGTACTTGGTATTCGGAAGGATGTAATCAACGCCTGGAGAGCTGTCCTCAGAGGTGAATTGGAAACCAGCGTCGAATACGAAAATATCGTTATGCGTCTCGACTGCGATCATATTGCGACCCACTTCCTCGACGCCGCCGAGCGGTACGACGCGAACGACGTTCTCAGCTGCGCGCTCAGGGATGTAATCAGCCATTTTCTTAGCTGTCGGTGTTGGTGAATGGCGGCGAAGGGTGCGCTGTATCTGGCGGCTGACGCGACCTGGTCGCTGTCCTCCTCCGCGTGACTCGCCACGCTCAGTGCGAGCTTCTCCGGCTGGAGCGCCTTGTTGCGGACGACGGCCATCGCCACGGAATGGGCGATTACCACGGTTGCCTCCGCGACTCGGTCCATTTGGGGATCGGCGCATCGGTGGACGAGATCCAGCAGGACGTTCGTTCGGGATATTGCTCGGTGCAGGCGCAGGAGCTGGTGCAGAATTCATATAAATTTTAACTCGATAAGAATAGTAATGTAGCTATTTGCTACGAGCCAAGAATGGCAGCACAGATTCGGTTCGCCGATACCACGTTGCGACGGTCGCGAAGCGGTCTTTAGGCGAGGCTATCTGTGGCAGTATAACCCCTTCTAGGTCTTTTGGCACGGTGTACACGAAATCAGGCGATTCGATGAACGCAGCTGGGGCGTCCGCTGCGATGAGCTGATTTATCTGGTTCAGATCGGAATCATGCTTGGTCGGGTCGTTGGTCGCACGCAGATCGGTGAGCAGCTTATCCACAGTCGGATTGCTGTACCCAGTCACGTTGAGCCCTGGAGCCGTCTTTGCGCTTGAATCCCAGAAGTCGTAGAGATCTTCAGATTTTCCGATCACCATGCCGAACAGCATCGTCTGATACGCGCGAGGCTGGATGACATTCTCGGCGAGATCTCCTGGCTCATAGAGCTGGAGGGAAGTCGGCACATGCAATGCTTCCCAGTCGGTCTGGACCGCTTGCGCGATGCTCTTGAGCTCAGGGATGTTCGATGTTTTCAGTGTCAGCGACAGACTGTCGCCAGACTTGTCTTTCCATTCGCCGGTCGTGCTCGCGTAGGACCATCCGGCGTTCTGCAGGGTCTTCGTCGCGGCATTTATGCGGTCGACATTCGTGATGCTGGTTGGCTGCGAGATGTTCGAGCTGGGCGGAACTGGTCCATATGCCGGCATCGCATAGCCGCCGAAGAGATTCTGGACGATCGCCTCACGGTTTATAGCCGTGGAGAGCGCCTGCCGAACTGCTTTCTGCGTGAACGCCGCGCCTTCCGCAGGATTGAAGAAGACTGCGAATACGCGCGCATACGGAGCCTTGAGGACTCGTTTCCCAAGCACGGCATAGCCGCTCTCGATCTTTCCTTGCGTCATCGCCGTCTGAAGCGAGGTGCGGTCGTCAAAGAATACGAAATGGAACGCATCAAGATATGGCCGCCCGAGAATGTAGTTCTTGTTCGCCTTAAGATCGAAGCCTGTGATGGTGCCATCGTTTGCACGCGTGACGCGAGAAACGACGAACGGCCCTGCGCCAACCGGCTGAATCATGTAGTTCGAGAATGGAAATTCCGCATCGCTTACGTTCCTCCAGATATGCGCCGGCAAGATGCCGAGCGTCGTGTTCTCGAGGAATGGCGCATAGGGTGCAGCCAGCGTGAATTGCACGGTCTTCGCGTCCAATGCCGTCACAGTGACTCCGGCCCAGTTCGCATACTGCGGGCTCTTGAGCGCCGCGTCTTGGGCCTTCTGGACCGTGTAGACGACGTCGTCTGCGGTTACGGATGTGCCATCTGAGAACTTTGCATTATCTCGCAGCGTGAACTGGTACGTCTTGCCATCCGGCGAGACGATATAGCTCTTCGCGAGCACGGGAACGAGCGTGCCGTCTGATCCGGTACCCATAAGGCCGGCGTACGTGAGGGTCGCGAGGTCTTGGTCCGTGTCTGAGATCGCGAGGATCGGATTCACGAATCGAGGCGAGCCCACTTCGCCCTCGGTCACGGTGCCGCCATATGCCGGCTGCGTGACGAGTACTCGACGGTCAAGCGCTACGAGGCTCGCGATACTGGTCGCCACGACGAAGCATCCAAGGATGCCAAGGATAAGCTGGTCGCTCGGACGGAGAGCTGCCACGTAGGATACGAGCGCTTTTCTCATTCTTTGGAGCGGATTTCGCTCGCTGTTCATAAGTCAGGGTTGGGTAGGGAGCACTAGATGAGGAAACCAGCAACTGCCGTGATCACGAAAAGCACTGCGATCACGATGCTCGCCTGGAATAGGAACTTTTCTGCGCCTCGACGCTTATAGAACGTGGATGCGAAGTTATCGCCTCCAAACGCGCCTCCGAGGCCGGCACCGCGCTGCTGGAGCACGATTCCGGCTATAAGAAGGAGTGAAAGTATGATTTCTGCGTACGGCAGGATTGCCTTGAGTGTCGCCATCTGTACCGGCAAATCTACCATAAATGGGGTGGGGAGGCAAATACTCAGAAATACTTTAGAACTTCTCGAGGATTATTTGATGTCTGGTTTCGTAGCCTATATGGACGCCGGTGGCATGGTGTAGGTTAGGTACTGTCAACCGTAACCTGAGGGTCCGATTCCCTTCACCGGCTCCAAATTGAATTGTTGACAGAGAAATCAGTAGGCATATAATAAATGAGACAGTACCGACTCGCACTAAAATGCAGGTTATGGGAGAAAACACCAGTCGAGAGACTGGTGTTTTCTTTTTACTCAGTGAGCTCGGGGTAAGAAATTTGACGGGTGAGTGAGCGATTCATATACTGTGGATAACTTTATAAGGTTAATTTAAATAACAAATATGCTAAAAGCAGACACACTTTCTATTGTGCCGTTAGCCGACCGCGTCGTCGTGAAGCCAGCGTCAAAGAATGAAGAAAAGACGCTTGCTTCCGGCATCATCATTCCGGACTCTTCTGAAAAGGAGCGCCCAGCCAAAGGAACGGTTGTGGCGGTCGGTCCCGGAAAGATGGAAGACGGGAAACTCACGCCGATGAACGTAAAAGTCGGAGATAAGGTTCTCTTTTCAAAATATGGATACGACGAGGTAAAGCTCGATGGTGAGGAATATCTCATCCTCCCGGAGGCTCAGATTCTCGGAATTATCAAATAATCTAATTTCACTCCCCTATGGCAAAACAAATTCTTTTCGGTGAGGATGCACGCAAAGCGCTTCAGGAGGGCGTTCGCAAATCTGCTCGTGCAGTAAAGGTCACGCTTGGTCCACGCGGGCGTAACGTCGTGCTTGATCGCTCGTATGGCGGTCCTCGTATTACGAACGATGGAGTATCGATCGCAAAGGAGATCTCATTTAAGGACAAGTTCGAAAACATGGGCGCAGAGATCGTAAAAGAAGTGGCGAACAAGTCGAATGACCTTGCGGGAGACGGAACCACGACTTCAGTCGTGCTTCTTGAAGCGCTTATGGAAGAAGGCCTTTCGCGTGTCACAAAGGGTGGCAATGCCATGGCAGTCCGTACGGGTATGGAACTCGCTCGCGATGCAGCGGTTGCAGAGCTTCGCGCGATGGCAAAGCCAGTTGCAGGCAAAAGCGACGTGAAGCAGGTGGCTGCGATCTCAGCAGAGTCTGAAGAGCTCGGCAACATCATTGCTGAGACCGTTGAAAAGGTGGGCAAGAACGGTGTTGTGACAGTAGAGGAGTCACAAGGCATGGAGCTTTCATACGAAGTCGTGGAAGGCCTCCAGATCGATAAAGGTTACGTCTCTGCGTACATGGTCACGAATCCTGAGCGCATGGAAGCGGAAACCAAGGATGCAGCGATTCTCGTGACGGACAGGAAGATCAGCAATGTGCAGGAGATACTCCCCTTCCTCGAAAAGATTATCCAGAGCGGCAAGAAGGAGCTTGTGATCGTTGCGGATGACGTAGAAGGCGAGGCGCTTTCGACCTTCATCGTGAACCGTCTTCGCGGCACGTTCAGCGTGCTCGCAGTGAAGGCTCCGGGCTATGGCGATCGCAAGAAGGAAATGCTTGCAGATATCGCGGCAGTCGTGGGCGCGCAGGTGATCTCATCTGATACGGGCGATACCTTTGAGAACGCGACCGTCGCGATGCTTGGAAAGGCTGCACGCGTGGTCGCAACCAAGGACAACACGACGTTTGTCGGTGGAAAGGGCAAGAAGGCTGATATCGAGGCGCGCGTAAAGCAGCTTCAGGCGATTGCCGAGAATACGACTTCGAAGTTCGATAAGGAGAAGCTCGAAGAGCGCATCGCGAAGCTTTCGGGCGGTGTTGCGGTCATTCGCGTGGGTGCTGCGACTGAGACCGAGATGAAGTATCTCAAGGACAAGATCGATGACGCGGTAAAAGCAACAAAGGCTGCGATGGACGAAGGTATCGTTCCTGGTGGTGGTACTGCACTCGCGAAGGTTGCGAAGAAGCTTAGCGATGCTCCTGCGAAGGGTATGTCTGCAGATGAAAAAGCAGGATACGAGATCGTGGTCCGCGCGCTCACGCAGCCGCTTCGCCAGATCGCGCTTAACGCCGGCAAAGATGATGCGTCATTGATCGTTCGCGAAGTCGAAGATGCAAAGGGCTTTGCAGGCTACGATGCGATGGAAGACAAGATGGTTGATGACATGGTCAAGGCTGGCATCATCGATCCAGTGAAGGTGACTCGTGGCGCTGTCGAGAACGCAGTCTCTGCTGCAGCGATTCTCCTCACGACCGAAGCTGCGGTCGCAGATATCCCTGAGCCAAAGGCTCCAGCCGGCGGTGATATGGGCGGCATGGGAGGAATGGGCGGGATGGATTTCTAAAGCTAAAGCCCGCGCTCAGATTTAATAGCGGGTGAGTAGTCTCGATTTTCAATCTGTCCCATTGTTATAGTTGAGAGCTATATCTCAGCTATACCGATGGAATAGTCGAAAAATTGAGATACTCCACCTGCTCTGTCCGTTCCAGAGGCGAATATAGAATCCAAATAATAACTAGCAGGGTGGCCACGATTGCTC
>JARIGM010000025.1 GCA_029288865.1 Candidatus Kaiserbacteria bacterium | reverse complement strand
ACTTGAGAGTGCTGTTTTGGAAAAAAATTTTAGAAAAAATTTTGAGCGTTTTTTCACCTGTATACTATTGGGGGTTTATTGAGCCTATTACTCCAAAACCCCGATAGACCATTCCCCAATGAAAACGCGAACTTAGCCCCTATTTTCGTATTTGGCATGTCTTTGCAGGTAGACAGGCGCTCTCGTGTATACCTTGACAGTGTTAGGAATATAGGCAAGCCAAGCGCTAAGCTACTGTAATCACTGGACAAGCCCCACTGTCATAAAGCTAACAGTCAAGTGACGTATTACGCCTAGAGTAGGTTTCTAACAGGTACTAAGGCTAAGCCTGTCACATTGTTAGCATTAGCACACATTCGTTAATTCATACGCTTACTTAGGTGGCTGTCTAACGTCTTAACCATAGTTAAGGCCGGTTAATTGTGCGGTTAAGCACACAAAGGACTAAAGTCTAGGCCAAAACGACCGATAAGAGATCATGAGGGTTAGCTAACAGTTAGCCTTGAAAACTGAAAATCGTTTCAATAGGAGACGTTATGCAAAAGGCCAGAATTGAAAACCGAAACCAAGCAACGTCTCAGATCGAGACAAAACTCATTGCTGTTGACGGTGCCTATAAGGTCTTGGTTTTGGACTTGTCAAAGGTAGAGGGTCGCCTTTTGTATATCGCGAGCGGTGCCGATGAGAACGCCGCTCTAGATGATGCTAAGGATTTTTTAGACGCGATGCTTCGCGGTGAGGTTTGGCAATGAGTGACTATCAAAAACGCCTAGAGGCTATGCGTAGCGTCTCAAAAGGTCCGCCAGCGTTAGCGCCGCAGGGCCTAACCATGTTTATCGTCAAGGCGCCTAGACCGGGCTTAGGCGAAGGCGCGGACATTATGGGGGCTTTCTCAGATCGAGACAAGGCAGAGGCTCTAGTGGACTATTTAAACGACCAAGATAATGAACATTATAGCCCCGGCGCCGATTTTGAAGAAATTGACTTAAATCACGACTACTTAGGCGTTTTGAAGCTATTACGTTTTAAGTCTGACTAATGTTTCAACTATTAACCAAAGAAATCGAAGGCTTAGAGGAACGTATCAGGATGATGCGTTTTGATCTTGAGCAGGCGCGCAGCGAGACGCAACGTCTCAATTTAGCGCGCGATCTTGAAACCCTAGAGATGCGTCTCAATTTATTACGTTTTAAGCTGGCTCGTCTGGCCTAACTCTGGCCGTGTCTCATTTTGCCACGTTTAACATAATGTTACTTATCGGCGTTTTCGAAAAAGCGTCAAGTCGAATATATTCGCACGCGCGACGTTTTCAGCCCGTAGTCACCTATAGGGCCTAGGCTGCGTCGATTCTAGGGCAAATTAGAGATTTGTCTCATTTTGATACAATTTGAAATCTTAACTTGACTTTTTCGCAATCTCATTTTGACGCACCAATGCACCGAGACGAATCC
>JARIGM010000024.1 GCA_029288865.1 Candidatus Kaiserbacteria bacterium | reverse complement strand
CCGGCTCTTTTGTTTTTCTTACTTTCTTACTGAACGTTGATGATCGCCGTCGCTGCGTTATCAGCCTTGGTGCCTTCTGGAAGGGCATTGGACGGATCAGCAATGATCGTGATCGGATGGTTCGGACCGAAGTCTGCCTGATCGAAGCCGAGGGTGAAGACAATATGATCACCCGGGTTCAATGACTGCTCAACTGGGGAAGTGAAGACATAAACATTCTGGGTCGGGATCGCTGCGGCGAAGTTCCATGGACCGGTGAGGTTCGTGCCAGTGTTCGCGATAGAGAAGCGAACGGCAGCGCGAGCGCCGGGAGGAACGATCGGCGAAGCGACGAACGACTCAGGCGCGCCATTTGCAAGATAACCGGTCGCGAGGATAGTTACTGAAAGATTCGGAAGACCGTAGAGGCGAGGCGCGTGCGGGGCGGAAGTTGCTGGCACAGTAGCCGGCTTCGAAGATACGGAAGTCGCTGCTGGGGCAGTGGTGGTCGCAGTCATGAGCGCGCCGGTGGTCGCAGTCGGTTGCTGGCCGAATGAGATGGTCGTGGTCGAGACGACGTTCAGCGCCGGATTGCCGCCTTTCTTGGTACCGATCGCAGAGAAGAACTTGTTCATCGCCGTCGGGACGTATTGCGCGCTATAGATGGCGAGCAGGATGCCGAGGACGATAAGGGTCACGAATCCGATAGACGCGAGGGCGATAGTCGCCGGGCTTGCCGGCGCCTTTTTCGAGTCGTGGGTCTCGGTCGTGGTATAGGTTGTGGTCGATTCCATATGCCTCTTATTTACCACGGCAGAAAGATATTGTCAAGAACCGGCCGAGCCGGGAGCTATTGACAATACCGCTAATATGGTGTATTTATATAGGAGTCGGCATATGAGCACAGCACACGGCCATGGTAATGAAGAAAGCGCGATAATGCGCGTATACGCCAAAAAATGGACTTTTTTGGCGGTATTTCTGGTTATCTTTGGCGGTTCGCTGTGGACGCTAGACGCGCTCGACTTCGTCCCAGACGCAATCGATGCAAGCGAGACGACCAAGGCTGACACGACTGGTGCTCCGGTAGCGACGGTCACGACCTCACCACTTATGGTAGGTCCAGCTGCTGCCGTCTCTGCGGACATCGCATCTGCACAAGGCGAGTTGCCGGTGAAGGTAGCCGTGCCAAAGATCGGTCTTTCACAGAAAGTTGCTAATCCAAGTACGACGAATGTCGAAGCACTCGACAACTACCTGCTCACTGGTACAGTACGCTATCCGACGTCAGCGACGCTCGGCCAGCAGGGCAACGTCGTGATCTTCGGTCACTCGAGCTACTTGCCGATCGTGCACAACCAGGAGTTCAAGGCATTCAACGGAATCCAGAACTTGAAGTCGGGGGACCAGATCATCGTATATAGTGCTGATCGTCAGTACGTGTATTCGGTATCGTCGGTGCAGCAGATGAGCGCGACTTCGGACGCGATCCCGCTCACGACGACTGGCTACACGTTGACCTTGGCCACCTGTGATTCGTTCGGTCAGAAGACCGACCGTTTTGTCGTCACCGCTACGCTTGTTGGAAGCTACGCGCTCGGGAACTAGCACGCACGTGCAGTTCCTGCTCGCATAGCTCCTAGTAAGTTGCAAAACTGAAAAGGAGGAGATATCGAGTTCTTTTTTTATCTCACATCATCAACCAAACGTCTGCTCTCGTAGCGGCGTAACACAAGGAGTCACCAGATGAAGACCTCGTCTCTCATCACCTCGGCTGCGATTCTCGCACTGCTGAGTGGACTGCCTGCGTATGCGTACGCAGGACAGACCATCACTACGACTACCACTTCGACCTCGTCTTCGACGTCCGTCTCGGTTTCGGCATCGGCTAAACCCGCACCGAAACCGACGCCTGCTGCAAAGCCAGCGACTCCGGCTCCCAAGCCGGCCGTTGCTTCCGCTTCTGCCAGTGCTTCGGCATCAGCATCAGTCTCGACAGCTGCTCCCGCTCAGGCGGCAGCAGCAAAGCCAGCGGCTAAACCCGCACACCGCAAGCACGCGATGCATCCGCATCCCGCGCCTGTGGCGGCATCTGTCGACGACCCTGACTGTCTTCCTGGTCATTGCTGGAGGAACTTCGGCGCCGCGCCGTATGCACCTTCGATTGAAGTGGCTATGAGCGACGCTTATCTCGATCGTGCTCTTGAGCATGCGAAGAAAGCTGGTCTCACAGACTATGCTATCTCGATGTTTAAGCAGGTCATCCGGAGTAATCCGAACGGCACAGCCAGTTCGATCGCTCCGCGTACCCACTATCTTATGGTGGAATCTCGCGATCATCCGATGTACGACGTCACTGTCGCGGACAATCCGGTCGTGATAGGGAAAGACGGTACGGCTCTCACGAGCCAGACAGTCAACACTATCGCCTGGAGCATTCAAGACAAGGATGGCACCGTATGGCGTCTCGATTTGCCGCTTATCTGTCGGAACTGGTCACTGAGTATCCTCAGCAAAGTTCCGCCACCGCCACCGCCGCCACCACCTCCGGCAAAGACGAACTGCGTCTTTGTCGTCTCGACGATGGTCGCGGGTTCGATACTGCACGACGACATTGTCGGAGTCGGGCTTATGCCTTCCTCTGGCGGATGCAGTCCAGCAGTCCGAGAAATCGGTAGCACAGAATTCGTGGATATCCGCGATCAACGGTTCCATGAAGATTGTGGTGACTGGGGTAAGGTCTGTTCGTTCGATGGGCCCGATGGGCCGATCCCGACACTTGAAAGGGATTACCTTGGCGGTCGTTCGGTGCACGAATATGGCGACTTCGTCTATCGTGCGCCTATCGCCGGCCAGGTTATCCTGCGCTTGCCGCCGCAATTCGCGGAAGCAAACAATGGCGATCTGTTCGTCATCGAATGCCTCACGCGAGACGAACGTTGGCAATCGAAAGCCGTCTTTGTCGGCAATGCCGAGTACGGCAGCTACACCTCCGGCCCGCGAGCATATGTGGTTAATCCCACGACTCGCACTGTTACGAAGGAACGGAATGGCTTTACCACCTCCGTCCGCGTCACGATGGCAAACACGGATGAAATTCCGGAAAGCTGGGAAGGCAAACATCCCCAGTACTGGGAATTCGTTCCGCGTTGATGATTGAGAAACAGAGAAGATGGAGTGGGCCATGGTCCGCTTCATCTCCTCTTTTTTGTACGCCACGTATTGTGGCAGGGGAAACATTTATTACCTTTATTAGAATCAGGAGCAACACTTATGTCAGCATATAAAAATACAACGCAATACGCCGAGAAGCATCCGATCATGATCGGAGTCTTTGCCGTACTCGCTACCGTTCTTTTGGGATCGAGTATCGCATTCGGAACGGGTATGACCACGCCGAGTCAAGCGCTCGCATTCGTCGTACCGCCAGTGGTAGTGCCCGTCGTCGCTCCGCCGCCAGTCATCCCGCCCGTGCCAGTGGTCGTACCAATTACGCCGATCGTGCCGGTCGTACCAGTGACCCCGGTCACCGTACCGTCTGCTCCTGCTTCAACCGATTCGAGTCAGAACACCAATTCTTCGAATTCGGGTTCTAACTCGGGAACCACTGCTTCAACCCCTGCTCCAAGTACTGCACCGAGCGACGGCACCACCAACGTTACTGTTCATGCTGATCCGACCCCAGCACCATCAACCCCTGCAGCTGTTCCTGTTACGCCTGTGACTCCTGAAGTTCCAACCACAGTGGTTGTCCATGGCAACACGGACTCGCCAGATAACACCAAGACAACGGGAAGTTTGCTCACCACAACTGATACAGGTACCACTAATGTGACCGTGGTCGGTTCAAAACCAGATCATTCTAAGGACCTTCCAAGTACAAACAATTCCGATCCTGTCGAAGTAACCGTCACGGCACCAACAAAAGGGAACAACAATCTTCCGCCGTGTTGTACCAATCAGAGCACGCCTGATAGTGTCACCACGCCTGCGACAACGGTCGTGACGGTCACTGGTCAGCCAAACAAGGGTAATAATGACCTTCCACCATGTTGTACTGACGTCACAACTCCGACCCCGATCGTTACTCCTCCTGGAAACAACAATCTTCCGCCGTGTTGTACTGACATCACTCCTTCAGTGCCAGTAGTTCCGGTCGTACCAGTCACGCCAGTCGTCCCTGTTGTTCCGACGCCACCGCTCTGTGAATATTTGAAGGCGGATAAGACGGAGATACAGCCGGGTGATACCGTCACGCTTTCATGGAAGACGGTGCATGCGACATCCATATCTATTGATCAGGGAGTCGGTCCGGTTACTCCAGTAGCCCAGGGTTCTACAACGGTTCGTCCGACGAAGGACACTACGTATACAGCAACTGTTAATGGTACGAGCGGAACCGTCACCTGTCAGGCAAGCGTCGTCATCAAGACGACTCCTCCGCCAACACCAGAGTGTGTCGCACTTACTGCAGACAAGACTGAGATCAATCCAGGCGAAGCGGTAACGCTTGCATGGCAGACCAAGAACGCGACAACGGTCACTATCAATGGTGACGCAGTCACTCCGCTCAATCAAGGTTCGAAGGTGGTCAACCCGGCAACCGACACGACGTATGTCGAGAAGGTGAATGGCAGCATTACGAATTCGAACTGTCAGGTGACCGTGAAGGTGAAGCCTCCAGTCGTCACTTCAAGCCCAGAGTGTATTTCGCTCAATGCGGACAAGTCCGTCATCAATCCAGGCGAGTCAGTAACTCTGACGTGGACGACACAGAACGCAAGTGCAGTCTCGATCGACAACAATATCGGCAATGTAACTCCGGTTGATCATGGATCAATTACGGTTACGCCGCCAAGTGATTCGGTTACCTATACGGCCACGGTACCGAACGCTCCAGCGAATGGCGCATGTAGCGTCACCATTACAACCCAGCACCCAGGCGGTGGTGGAGGGGGCGGAGGCGGTGGTGGCTCAGGCGGCCACGGAGGTGGAGGTCACGATGTCTCTGGTCAGATCATCCAGGGCGCTCCAGCAGCTGCATACGTGTATCTCTCGCAGATCCCATACACCGGTCTTGACCTCGGTCCTGTCGGTACTATCATCTACTGGACCTTCCTCGTCCTCTGGTGTGTCGCAGCTGCGTACCTCATCCTCTTCAAGCTCGTTCCATTCTTTGCTGTGAAGATGCACCTCTTTGGTGCAGGTGTGGATCAGGTGTTGAATCACTCGGCAGCGCATGGCGCAGTTGCCTCAGCTGGCGCTCATGCGGCAGGTGTCGCGCATCTTGCTGCAGCTCATGCTCCAGCGGCGCACGGCCCAACTGTAGCTCACGCTCCTGCACATGGTCCTGCACATCCGCCAGCGTCAGCACATCATGCAGCTCCTGCGATGGCAGCGGCAGCTCCGGCTGCAGCAGCACGCGCATTCGCTCCGCAAGGCGAGACGCTTACCATCGATGACATCGTGAAGGGTCTCTCTCGCGAGTCTGGCGCAACCTGGCAGGTTGGAAACTTCCATCAGGAAGACGCAATACCCGCAGCGCACGCTCCGGCACCTGCTCACGAGCATGCAGCTCCTGCAGCACATGCACCAGCTCCGATGACGAACCGCCCTGCTCCGGTTGCAGCACCGCTTTCAGCTGACGTCCGTGACTTCATCGCTGCGCTCTTGAATGACGAACGCGATACCGTCTTCGGCACTATCCGCCATATCATTCGCGAAGGAGGTGATGCAGAAGCATTCCTCTCACAGGTTGTTTGCGCGCTCGACGATGCATACCGCGCTCGCGTTGAAGGTTCGAACGTACACCCCGAGATCGCTGAGATTACTCGCGGTTGCGCAACGAACTTCCTCGAACGCCTGGTTGCTGCGCTTACGAACGCAGTCGACTCAAGCTACTCGGTTGGCGTAACTGGTGCGAAGCTCGCGCTGACACGCGCGCTTGCGATTATCGAAGGTTAGAAAATAAAAAGCCCCAGGTATCCTTAAATGACGGGATACCTGGGGCTTTTTATTTTCTAGGAGCGGGTGGAGATTTCGGCGAGAGTCTTCTGAATGAAGTCAGAGACAGGAAGGGGATCGAGCTTGCCGGCATCGCGACTCTCGACGGTCACGGTCTTGTCCTCGACTTCCTTGTCACCGATCACGAGCACGTACGGGACTTTCTCAGTCTTGGCATTGCGGATCTTCTTACCCATAGATTCGCTTGCAGTATCGAGTTCAGCGCGCACGCCAGCTGCGAGAAGCTCCTGCAGGACCTGCTGCCCGTATTCCATTTGCTTGTCTGAGACTGTCACGACTTTCACCTGTACTGGCGCGAGCCATGTCGGGAAGTTACCCGCAGTGTGTTCGATGAACACGCCAAGGAAGCGGTCGATAGTACCGAGGAGTGCCTTGTGGATCATGACCGGGGTCTTCTTGGTACCATCTTCTGCCGTATATTCGAGTTCGAAGCGCATCGGCTGGACGAAGTCGAGCTGCTCGGTTGCGCACTGCCATTCGCGGCCGATCGCATCAGTCACCATAACGTCGATCTTCGGACCATAGAATGCCGCTTCGCCCTGCGCAATGAAGTATTGGATATCTAGTTTCTTTGCTATCTTTTCAAGAATTGCTTCTGCCTCATCCCATTGGCTTCTCTCGCCAAGGTATCCAGCGGGATTCGCAGGATCAGAGAAGGAAAGGCGAGCCTTGAACGAGAGCCCGAGCGTGCCGTACATCTTCTTGATCATCGTCATGATGTTCTCGAATTCTTGTTCGATCTGGTCCATGCGACAGAACACGTGTGCGTCGTCTTGGGTGAGAGAGCGGACACGAGTGAGGCCTGACAGTTCGCCGGTCTTTTCGTCCCGATAACAGGTTGTTGTCTCCATGAAGCGGAGCGGGAGATCGCGGTACGAGCGGGGCTTGCTTGCGTAGATCTGCGTGTGATGCGGACAGTTCATCGGCTTGAGTGCAAACTCGTCGGATGACTCCTGGCTCTTTACCAAAAAGAGTTCGTCACCGAACTTGTCCCAATGACCGGACTTCTTATACAAATCGATCTTCGTGATATGCGGAATCCATACCTTTTGGAATCCGTATGAGCGCTGCAGCTCTTCCGAGAATCCTGCGAGCATATCGCGCATGATTGTGCCTTTCGGCGTGTAGAGGGGAAGGCCAGCACCAACAAGGTCGCTAAAGGTGAAAAGGTCGAGCTCTTTGCCGAGTTTTCGGTGATCGCGCTTCTTCGCTTCTTCGCGTTGTGCTTGGAATGCATCAAGCTCATCTTTAGTGTCGAAGGCCAGGCCGTAGATGCGGGTGAGCATCGGCTTGGTCTCGTCGCCGCGCCAGTATGCACCTGCAACGCGGTCGAGCGTGAAGGAGTCAGGCTTGATGTCCTTATTCGGATGCTCGCTGTGGCCGCCGCGGCAGAGGTCGGTGAAATCGCCTGCGGTGTAGAGGGTAATCGGATCGCCTGCGGCGACGATGCCGTCGATAATCTCGAGCTTGAACGGATTCGAAGAGAATCGGTCGCGCGCATCTTTTTCGGACACTTCGGTGCCAGTCATCGCGTTCCAAGAAGCGAGCATCTCGCGCATGGATTCTTCGAGTTGGGAGAGTTCGGCTTCGCCGGGAGCGCCATTTCCTCCTGAGAAATCGAAGTCGTAATAGAAGCCGTTATCTACGGCAGGACCGATGGTGGGTTTTGCGTGGGGGTAACGTTCGAGGACGGCGGCAGCGAGTAAATGAGCGAGCGTGTGGCGTTTTTCGGCAATAGAATTCTCTGAGCTAGGCATATCTGAAAGCATATCACGGGAGACAGGAGAGCAGAATAGTAAAAGAAAAAAGCCGCTTTCGCGGCTCCTTTCCGTATCCTCTCGTTTCTTACACAAGAAACACCCTCATCGACAAAAGTATACTCCTTCAAGTTTTCTCTTGTCAACGGTAACTATGCCGGCGGAGGGAATCGAACCCTCAAGAGAATACTTGATGAGGGTATTTCTTGTACCAAACCACCGGCGTACCAGCAGTTTGGCAAATGAAGAATAAAATCTCCATCAAAAAGTTCTAAAGTTTTCCTGAGTTTTTGACAATTTACGTCTCTCCCGTTCTAGATCGCTTTCAGGTCGTCGACGGCGAGGCTTGCCTCGCCGTTTCGCATCGAGACGGTGGCCTTTATGAGGATACATTTATCTGCAGCGACCGTATTGTTGTGTATTTCATACAGCTTTGGGAAGATAACTCCTTCGATCGAGTCGGTCTGGTCCACGAACTTCACGAAGGCCATCTTATCTCCTTTTTTGGTGAGGAAGGTTTTCACTTCCGCGACGAGCACGGGGAAGATCACATGCATGCCATCTTTCGGTTCTGCAAGGATGGAGGAGATTGTGGCCGTCGCCTTCGCGACGCGGTCCGCATGCGCATCGAGCGGGTGTCCGGACACGTAGATGCCGAGCAGTTCCTTTTCCCAATTCAGCTTGTCTAAGAGCGAAGTGTGCATCGTCTCTTCAGGCAATCGGAGGACAGGTGCAGCCATCGGACCAAAGAGGGAATCTTGCGGAGCGCTTGCTGTCGCATCGCGGTGGAAGGTGAGAAGCAATTCTATGTGCTTCATGAGGTACGCGCGGCCGCCCATCCCTTCGGCGAATTGATCGAGCGCTCCGCATTTGATGAGTGCCTCAAGCGAGCGGCGGTTCAAGTTTTTCGAATCGATCCGACAAAGGAATTCGGAAAGCGTTTGGAATGGTCCGCCTTTCGCGCGTTCCTCCATAATGGCTTGCGCAATGCCCTCACCGAAGTTCTTGATGGAGGAAAGTCCGAAGCGGATGGTGTCTTTGTTTTCGCCCGCCACGGTGAAGTCGGTGCCGCTTTCGTTTACATCTGGAGGCAGCACTGGAATGCCCATGCGCTTACACTCAGCTACGAAGATCGAGATCGCGTCGGTGTCGCCGGAGTCCGCGGTCAGAACTGCTGCCATGTAGTCGACAGGGAAGTTCGCTTTTAGAAACGCCGTCTGATACGCCACCTTTCCATAGCTCGCAGCATGCGCCTTGTTGAATCCGTACGCAGCGAATGGTTCGATGAGAAGCCAGAGTTCCTCGGCCTTCTTTTCGCTCAGCTTGCCATACTCCACGAAACCCTTGAGAAGCTTGGACTTTTCAGCTTGCATGATTTCTGGCACCTTCTTTCCCATCGCTTTACGGAGCGTGTCGGCTTCAAGCCACGAATAGCCCGCAAACCTGATAGCAGAAAGGAGCACATCGTCCTGGTACACCAAAAGCCCGTATGAGAAATCGAGGAATTCCTCCATGCGCGGGTCGAGATAGGTTCTCAGTTTCGCATTATGCTTGCGCTCAATATATTGAGGGATCGTATCCATCGGCCCCGGGCGATAGAGTGCCACCATCGCGTTGATGTCGTGGATGGTAGACGGCTTGAGCTCTTTGAGATACCGAGTCATGCCCGAACCGGAAAGCTGGAACGTGCCTTCTGTTTCGCCGCGCGCGAGCATGGCAAACGTCTTCGGGTCGTCAAGCGGAATCGTCTCGATGTCGATCTCGATGCCGCGCGATTCACGAATGCGCTTCACAGCATCCGCGAGGATGGCAAGGTTCTTGATGCCGAGGAAGTCGAACTTGAGGAGACCCACGCCGCCGTACTCGTCCGAGATCGAATACATGTCGTACTGTGTGATGACTTTCCCTTCACCCTTCGGATCGAACTGGAGCGGAGACCATTCGACGAGCGGAGTCGGAGATACTACCACGCCGGCGGCGTGCACTCCCACGTGTCGTACGCATCCTTCGATCTGTTTTGCGAGGTCGAGGATTTCGCGAACGTCGTCATCTTCGTTATACAGCTTCTTGAGATCGGGCGATTCGTTGAGCGCGCGTTCGATCGTCATGGGGAAGCCCTGCGCACCGATCGGGATCAATTTCGCGATCCGGTCGCCGACGCCGTATGAGTGCCCGAGCGCACGAGCCACGTCGCGTGCAGCAGCGCGCGCTGCGAGCGTACCGAACGTACCTATCTGCGCCACGTGATCCGCGCCGTATTTCTGACGCGCATATGCGATCATGTCATCGCGGCGATTATCGGCCATATCCATGTCGATATCCGGCGCTTTCGGACGTTCAGGGTTCAGGAAGCGCTCGAACGGCAATTTAAAATACAGCGGATCGACGTTCGAAATTCCGATGAGATAACTCACGAGAGAGCCTGCAGCGGAACCGCGGGTCGTGGTCACGATGCCCGCCGTCTTTGCAAAGCGCAGCAAGTCAGCCACCACGAGGTAATACACCGCGAATCCTTTCGAGATGATGATGTCGAGCTCGTAGTCGATGCGTGTCCGAACTGCTTCTGTGTCCTCCATGCCTCGCCACGCGATGCCGGCGTATGCTTTTTTGCGGAGTTCATCCTCGTGAGACTCATATCCTTCAGAGACAGGCACGGCAGGGAAAATCCATTTGCCGAGATCGAATGAAAGATTGCAGCGGTCTGCGATCGCACGTGAGTTGTCTACTGCTTCGGGTGCGTCTTTAAAAATTTTCAGCGCTTCCTTTTCTGAAATGAATGAGAAATCTTCCTGCTCGTTGCCTCCGGCGCCAGAGCGCCCGTGCTGGATGCGACGCATCACTTCGGTCGCTTCGCGATCGGTCGGCTTCAGATAATACACGTCGTGCTGCGCGACGAGTGGCACGCCGGATTCCTGCGAGAGCTGCACGATCTTCTTCATCTTTTCCGTGTGGCCGGGGACAGTCGGGTGATGGGTGATCTCCAGAAAAAGGTTTCCTTTCCCGAAGATGCTTTCGTATTCGGCGAGCGCTGCAGCTGCGCCTTTCATGTCGCCTGCGGCGACCATTAATGCCACTTCGCCTGAGAAGGAAGGCAGGATGGCAATCACATTCTCGTGATGCGCTCGGAGCAATTCCTTATCCACACGCGGCTTGTCGAAGAACCCTTCCATATATGAAGCTGTCACCATCTTCAGCAGGTTTTTATATCCGTCGTTATTTTCGGCGAGCATTACGATACGTGAGCGCTTCGAATCAAGATTGCGATCTTTCTCGTGTCGCGAGCGAGGTGCGACGTACGTATCAACACCGAGGATCGGCTTTACGCCAGCTTTCACTGCGTACTTATAAAATTCGATCGCACCGTGCATGTTGCCCGAATCCGTAAGACCTACCGCCTCCATGCCTTGCTTCTTTGCCTCATCTACAAGTTCTTCCACTTTCGGGAGCGCCTCGAGGAACGAGTAGTGGCTGTGGGTGTGGAGGTGGATGAACCTGCTCATAACTCCATTCTATCAAAGATATGTATGCCCCGCAGCGTACCGCTCCGGGGCTTCCCATATAACTGATAGACTGTACCGATGACAAAGTTGATCGTGGGCGTGGATGAGGCGGGGAGGGGGCCGATTGCGGGACCAGTGGCAGTCGGAGTGGTGGTGGCGCCCGAGGGGTTTGATTTCTTGAGTGTGTTCTCGGGGCTAAATGATTCGAAGCAAATGAGCGAAAAAGCACGTGAGCGAATTTTCGAACTGTTGCAGGAACGTGTGGCTGTAGAGGAACTTAAATATCATGTCGCGCTTCGAAGTGCGGCACAGATTGATTCAGATGGCATCGTGCCTTCCGTATATGACGGCGCTGCCGAGGGAATCCGCGCACTCATGTCTGATCCGACAGAAGGGAAGGTCTTTTTGGACGGATCACTGCTCGCGCCACGCGAGTATGCACAAGAGACGATCATTGGTGGGGACGGTATCGTGCCGGCCATCATGCTTGCGTCGGTCGCAGCGAAAGTGACGCGCGATCGGCTTATGGTTGAGCTAGCGCTCATACATGCGAACTATGGCTTTGAGAAACATAAAGGCTATGGCACGAAAGCGCACTATGATGCGATCCGCGCGTATGGGCTTTCTCCCGAGCACCGGAAAACATTCCTCACCCGATTTCTCGAGGGTGCGTAATAGAAAAGCCCGGCGCAAAGCGTCGGGCTCCTGAATGTGTATTGGCACATTCGCGATGTGATTTCCCTGAGGAAATATGAATGGTAAGTGGTTCAGTCCCTGGATCGGGCGTTATGCCAGGGACTGACTACTGCCGAGGCGGTATCGTTTGAGGCGATTGCCAGGGTCGCTCCAGTCGATGCGCATACTCGCGCCGATCCCTCCCGTATTGAAAAAGTGCAGTTGAGGAACAGTTGTCGTGGACATGAACATCTCCCAATGGGCTGATGTTGAGGGTTTATATCGATTGCCCGAGACGATTGCATAACGCCAGTCGTATCCCGGGGTAACCAGCCGCTGTCCTTGATGGGGCGGCTACGTTCATACTGCCCCAAAATGCCAAAATACGCAATGAAATAAGGGTGGATTACGGATGAGATGCGAAGCGGGTCGATTTTGCCTTTTAAACAGCCATATGGTATGGTGTTCGGTATGTCAGTACGAATGCGCCACACCAGTTCTCATACCAAAAACCGCCGCAGCCATCACGCGCTCGCGGGGACTACTATCGTTACCGATAAGACAAGCGGCAAGCTCCGCCTTCCTCATCGCCTCGACGAGACCACGGGCATGTACCGCGGTATTCAGATCATCTCCAAAAAGGAGTTGAAGGCTGAATCTAAGAAGGAGGAGAAGAAAGCAAAGGGCAAGCGCGAGCATGTACATGCTGAAGGTGTGAACGAGCCAGTACACGCTGAGAAGCACAATGTCGCGGAAGAGAAGAGCGAGAAGCTTTCTCAGGGAGTCCTTGATAAGGGAGTGAAGGGCAAGGCAAAGGTAGGTGTTCGCCGCAGCGGCAGCAAGTAAAGTAAAAAATGATACAAAAATGACGCCCTCAATAAGCGCCATTTTTTATTAAGTCTGGGGTCGTGGGTAAGTAAAAACAAAAGAGCCGCTTGCGGCTCTTTTGTTTTCGTCGCGCATCGCTAGTGCGAGCCAACCCTCATCGAGATAATTATACTCCTTCAGATTTATTCCTGTCAACGGTCGCTATGCCGGTGGAGGGAATCGGACCCTCGATGCGCAACTTGATGAGGGTTGGCATCGCACCAGTCCACCGGCGTACCAACACGGTACAAAGAGGGAGTTCAAATAAAGTTCAAGCGGTTGTGAAATCTTTCTGAAAAACTTATACACACCGTGTAATTTATGGCGTTTCGATGCGGCGTGCTATCGTATCTAGGTACCCGCTCTTTATATGGCCAACCGCCACCTTGCCCGATCCGTCGTCCTTCAAACTCTTTTCGAGTGGGATACAACGCATGCCGAAGATTCTGCGACCAAGGAGATCCTTGCGCGCAACGTCGATGAATTCGGCGGGGAAGATACGGACAAGGCTTTTATGGAGCAACTCCTCGATGGGGTCATCGCAAAACGCGCAGACCTCGACCTCGTGATAGAAAAAGCAGCGCCTGATTGGCCGCTCGCGAAGATCGCACCCGTAGACCGAAACATACTCCGCATCGGTCTTTTCGAGCTGCTCTTCGCAGACCGCACGCAGGTGCCAGCCAAAGTAGCTATAAATGAGGCGATAGAACTCGCGAAGATATTCGGCGGCGATTCGTCAGGCCGATTCATAAATGGAGTACTCGGTGCCGTATACAAAGAAATGGGTGAGCCCGGCAAGGACGAGCATGGAAAGAAGGAGCGCGTTCGTCGCGAAGACTTGCCGATGGAAAAGCTCGGCGGGGCAATCATTTATGCGAAGCACGAAGGCCAGTATTATCTCGCGCTCGTGCATGATGTGTTTGGACACTGGACGCTCTCGAAGGGGCATATAGAAAAGGATCCAACGCCGCAAGCAGGTGTGACGCGCGTGGTGAAGGAAGAACTCGGACTCTCGTGCACGGTCGGGGAGAAAGTGGGTGAGAACGAATACATCGCATCGCACCCTGAGAAGGGAAAAGTCCGTAAGCACGTGTATTTCTTCTTGGTGGAAGCGCCATTCGAACAGCTTGAGCTCAAGAAGAGCGGCGGTCTTGATGACGCGAAATGGTTCCGTTTGCCGGATATTCTCGACCTCAACTTCTATGACGACATGCTGCCGATCGTGACGGCGGGTGTGCAAGTGCTTCTCGACCACGCGTCACAGAACAGGTAATGCGTCTCGGGAGTACGCCGTATTTTTCTGCTGAAAAATCGGCTCGCTCTCTCGCCGTCGCGCTCCGAGAGCCTCCCTCACCGCATTACCTGTTCTGTGCGTACCTGTGCTATAACCTACTTATATGCCTGAATTCGAAGGCCATGCAAAACAACTAGGGCTTACATTTAATAACCTGGATCTTCTGATCGAGGCGCTGACGCACCGTTCCTATTTGAATGAAAACAAGGCGACCATCACGCATCACAACGAACGCTTGGAGTTCTTGGGGGACGCGGTGCTGGAGCTCGCGGTGACACATTTCCTTTTCACGAAATTCCCGACGAAGCCGGAAGGCGATCTGACGGCGTATCGCGCAGCGCTCGTGAATACGTTCTCGCTTGCAGACACGGCAACCGAAATCGGCCTGAACGACATGCTGCTCTTGTCTAAAGGGGAAGCGAAAGACACCGGACGCGCGCGACAGATCATTCTTGCGAATGCGTTCGAGGCTCTGCTCGGTGCGATCTATCTCGATCAAGGATACGAGACAGCAGAAGCGTTCATTGCGAAGCATCTCTACGGCAAGATCGACGACGTGATCGCAAAGCGCACGTGGCAGGACGCGAAGAGCCACTTCCAAGAAGTCGCGCAAGATCGCAAGAGCACGACGCCGCACTACAAGACCCTCAAGGAAGATGGACCGGATCACGACAAGAAATTCACCGTTGGGGTATTCGTCGGAACACAACAGGTTGCCGAAGGAGTCGGGAACTCAAAGCAAGAAGCAGAACAATCTGCTGCGCAGGCTGCACTTGAAACAACGGGGTGGTAAATCGAGAAGATACACAGGGCAGGACAAAGGATTCGTTTTTTAAACTGGTTACACGTTATACTGTCTATAAATGTTGAAGCGGCTGGAGATCGCGGGGTTCAAATCATTTGCGCGGAAAACCGTGCTTGATTTCTCGTCCCAGACCACATCGATCGTGGGACCGAACGGTTCCGGAAAATCGAACGTCGCAGAAGCGTTCCGCTTCGCGCTCGGCGAACAGTCGATGAAGTCCATGCGCGGGAAGAAGAGCGAAGATCTTATCTTCGCGGGTTCGCATATGGCACCGCGCGCAAACCGCGCTGCAGTCGCAATCGTATTCGATAATACGCCGCATCGCGCTCATGGTCATGTCGGGCGTTTATTCCCGAAGCTCGATTTCGATGAGGTCACCATCGAGCGCGCCGTGTTCCGCGATGGGTCAAGCGAATATTCCATTAATGGTACTAAGGCGCGTCTGCGTGACATTCAAGAATTGCTCGCGAGTGCGAACATTGGCGAGACTGGACATCACATCATCTCGCAAGGAGAGGCCGATCGCATTCTTGCGTCTGCTCCACGTGAGCGTCGTTCAATGCTCGAGGACGCGCTTGGCTTGAAAGTTTTTGAATTCAAGAAACAAGAAGCTGAGCGAAAACTTGAAAAGACCGAAGAGAATGTGAAGCAGGTGGAAGCGTTGCGTCGTGAGATTGCCCCGCACATTCGTTTTTTGGGCAAGCAAGTCGAGCGACTTGAGCGTGCAGAAGAATTGCGCCGCGAACTGCAAGCGGCGTATCAGACATACTTCGCGATCGAAGAGACGTATCTTGGTGTCGAGCGTACGCGCGCGATGAAGGAGCGAGATGAGGCGAACGAACGGTTCCGAGCGGCCGAAGCAGAGCTCGCGCTCTTCGAAGAGCGCACAAAGAACGATGTCGAGGGTATGAAGCGTACGGAAGCCGTGCGACAGGCAGAACGAGAATTAGATCGTGCGACTAATGAACGCGCACAGCTTTCTCGCGACATCGGTCGCGTCGAAGGTGCGCTTGAGAGCGCGAAGAAGCGAAGCCAGCAGGTGTCGCGCGATCCATATGTGAAGGTGTCTCGAGAAGATCTCGAATCACTCCGTAATGAAGTGGATCGTCAGACGAACTTCCCAGAGGACGTGCATCCTGATGCGTTGCGCGCGACGATTCAAGGTATCCGCCATGCGATCTTTGCATTCTTCGAGCGCTTCGCGTCACCAAATGATGACTATCTCGCCGAAGAAGAGAATCTCGTGTACACGCTTGAAGCGGAACACAAGGAGCTGATCGAGAAGGATCAGAAGCTCGGTAGCGCGATTGAAGACGCGCGCGCAGCGTTGCTTCGCGCTCGTGAGGCAGTATTTGCATATGAAGAAACCGGTCGTGAAGAGCGTCACCGCGTGCTCGCCGTCGCAGACACGAAAGCTCGCGAAGAAGGAAACATCGCGCGCCTGACGGCGCGCCTCGAAGAGCTTACGCAGCTCGATGAGATGTTCAGTCGCGAACGCAGCGAAGCGCTTGCGATCGTCGGCACGCCAGCACTTTCATATCAAGCAGTGAGCGAATTGCCGAGTGAAGAGCGACGTGTCCAGGAAGATCGGCTCCGTGGCATCGTGCGTCTCAAGATCCGCGTCGAAGAGGCAGGCGGAGCAGGTGAAGACGTACGCACTGAATACAAGGACGCAGTGGAGCGCGAAGCATATCTCGCACATGAGCTCGAAGACCTTTCGAAGTCTGCGGCAGGCCTGCGCACGCTCATCGACGATCTCGACGACGAACTCTCGAAGACCTTCAGCGAAGGTCTTGCGAAGGTGAATGCCTCATTCACGGAATTCTTCTCGCTCATGTTCGGCGGCGGCTCGGCAAAGCTCGTGCTCGAAGAGGCAGCTGCGATTGATGAAGACGACGATGAGGCTGAAGTCATGGCGAAAGGAAAGCCGGGCATCGAAATTTCTGTGCATCTTCCAAAAAAGAAAGTGCAGTCCCTCATGCAGCTCTCTGGTGGCGAGCGCGCGCTCACGTCCATCGCGCTTATCTTTGCGATGAGCCAGGTCAATCCGCCGCCGTTTCTCATCCTCGATGAGACTGACGCCGCACTCGATGAAGCAAACAGCCGCCGTTACGGTGACATGATCGAGAATCTTGCGAAGAAGTCGCAGCTCATCGTGATCACGCACAACCGCGAGACCATGAGCCGAGCCGGCATCCTCTACGGCGTTACTATGGGCGCAGATGGCATCTCCAAGCTTCTCTCAGTGCGCTTCGAAGAGGCAGTCGCCGTTGCGAAATAGAGGCTTTACTATTGTACGGAAGGGTATAGGGTAGAAGTAGTGTGAACAACCCTGAAGGAGGGCAATCATGTTCGTTAAGGTAATAAGTACTACGCAAATCGGACGACGTGCAACGTTTGTCGCAGAGAATGGATATTCGGCCCGTGCGCGCGCCATGTCCAGGCGCGAGTATCTGGAAGGAATGGTGCCGATTTTGATCCAAGGTTTTTTCTGCGTCGCTTTGTTCGTCTTATCGTTTGGGCACGGACTGAACGTTCGCGGAGATATGGATGCAATGGTCTTTATCGTGGCCGGCTTGTGTTGCTTCGCTCTTCTCATCGGCTGGTGGGTGGGGACCCGTAATGGCAACGGCCTCACCTTCTTTCCATGGAAAGAGATCAGTCTGATGATAATCGTTTCAGCATACTTCCACGAGGTCGTTGCACATGGTTTTGGCTCGTTTGTTGCAGGGATAAATACCTTCCATACACTAGTCTTCTTTGTCTGGTTTGCCGTGATATACGGTCGGTATGTGTACTATTGGAGGAGTCGTGAGATCTGGGAACCACTTTTCACGACGACGATATTCTGTGGCACCGTGATCATCGTCTCCATTGCACTGAGTCGTGTCGATCCGGCTCGTCTCGTGATATTCCTGCGGTTCATGGAAATAATGCTAGTGCTACCCCTCATCACCAATCTGCTTCACGCGGGAGTATTGTGGCAAAACTGGACGTGTTACAAAGGAATTTCCACGGCGAATTTTCCTCCAGCGCACCTCTTCACCGATCCACCAAAAGGAGAATAGCTAAAAAAGAGCTCTCGTAAGAGAGCTCTTTTTATTTTTAGGTGCTGGTTTTCCGAGTCGAAGCGATACGCTCGTGCCGCATTTCTCCTCCTATGTGAAGCGCGAGTTGTAACACCACGAATGGGGCAAATGCTGCGATCGTGAAAAGCGCGAAGCGGGGGAACCACACCTGCGGAAGCACTGGAATCGGATGATCGGCGACCCAGGCAGCAGTGGAAGCTAAGCTCACGGCTGCAGAACAAGCGATTCCACTCACGAGCAAACTGTTCATGAGCTGTCGCTCGTCTCGAGTGAGTCGTGAGAGGCATATCCATGCCACGTAGAGGTACAGCAGCCCATCGCAGAGCATAAAGAGCGAGGCGATGAGGCCGAAGTGCTGTGCGCAGATTGATGAAAGCCAAGTTTCACCCAGGACGAGACCGGCGGTGAAGGCAAGCACGAAGATACTTATCGTACCAAGTACAAGACGCAGAAAGATCATGAAAATCTCCTTTATTGACTCTGTTCAAAGTACTACATTGAACAAAAAAGTCAATGTTATGGAGTGAGAGGAGTTGCAAGTGCGAAATCGAGCTCGCGCTCGAGGACGCGCGCAGCGATGAGCTTTACGCGAATCGGATCGCCGAGTGCGAATTGTACCTTCGTGCGCTCGCCGACGATGCGGTATCGCTTCTCGTCATGGATGAAATAGTCGTTGCCGAGGTCGCGGATGCGGACCATGCCTTCTGCATGCGTCTCCTTAAGCTCGACATAGATACCGCGGTCTGAAACGCCGCTGATAACAGCATCGAATTCTTGGTCCACCTTATCTGCCATGAACTCAACGAGCTTGAGCTTCACTGAATCGCGTTCAGCTTGCGCTGCGCCGACTTCGCGTTCGCTCGAATGGATCGCGAGCTGATCGAGTTCGAAGAATTGCTCCTTCGTGAACGGTTCGCCGTTGCGGAAGTGCTTCAGCATGCGATGCACGAGGAGGTCTGGGTAGCGGCGGATCGGAGAAGTGAAGTGCGTATAGTATTCAAACGCGAGACCGAAGTGGCCGATATTCTTCGTTGTGTAGGTCGCCTTTGCCATAGATCGCAGCGCTGTCGTCTTGATGAGGTATTCCTCAGGCGTGCCTTCTACCTGCTTCATGAGTTTGTTGATGTCCGTGCCTTTCACGTGACCGTTCTGTGTTGGGAGGTCGTATCCCATGACTTTCAAGAATTGTGCGAGGTCTACGATCTTATCAGGGTTCGGGAGATCGTGCGTTCGATAGATGGAGCCAGGCTGAATGTTGGCTTTGCGAGTTTCCTCGAAAAGCATTTCAGCGACAGCCTCGTTCGCGAGGAGCATGAAGTCTTCGATGAGCATGTTCGTTTCTTTGCGTTCCTTGAGTACGACTTCGATCGGCTTGCCAGCATCATCGAGCTTCACTTTCACTTCGGCAGTATCGAATTCGATCGCACCCTTCGCAACGCGCTTCGCGCGAATCTTCTTTGAGAGATCGCGAAGAGCAACGAGCTCATTGAGCATCGGACCGTTGTTCGTATCGAGCACGTCCTGTGCGTCTTCGTAGGTAAAGCGATGGTCAGAGTAGATCGCGGTCTCGCCGAACCATTTGGAAAGAATGTTCGCGTCCTTGTCGAGCACGAATACGGCTGAGACGGAGAGACGATCTTCATGCGGATTGAGCGATGCGAGATTCGTGGAAAGCACGTGCGGAAGCATCGGGATCGTGCGATCCACCAAATAGACGGATGTTGCGCGGTTGCGTGCCTCGTTATCAATCGCAGTGCCGGGGCGCACGAAGAATGATACGTCCGCGATATGTACGCCAACTTCGATCGTTCCGTCGTCCAAGAACTTCACCGAGAGCGCGTCATCAAAGTCCTTCGCGTCGTAGGGATCGATTGTGAAGGTTGTCGTCTTGCGGAAATCCTTGCGGCGTCCGCTCGCGATGCTTGCTTCCGCTTCTGCGGCGAGCATAGATTTTCCCTGTTCTTCGAGCTGCTTTGCTTCTGAGATAACGCCAGGAGGGAAGTCTGCATGGAATCCTTGCCCGAGCGCGAGCGCGCGCATTTCAGTCTCGTGTTGCCCAGCTGGACCGATGATCTCTTCAACGACTCCCCACGGCAACGGTTCGCCTTCAGGCCATGCGCGGAATCGCAGCACGACCTTCTGTCCGAGCGGGAGGCTGTCTCCGCGCACGATGAAAGGCACATACATCTTCTTCCAATCCGGTCGGAGGAGCACCTGGCCGTGCGGAGCGCCCGGCGTTTCGTCCGGAATGAGAGTACCCACGAATGTCTCGCGGGACCGCGTGACGATCTCCACGACACGGCCAGCAGCACGCTTCTTGTGCGTGCGTTGGTCTTCGATGAATCCGGTCGCCTCCACCTTTACGATGTCGCCGGGGAACGCGCCTTTCATCGCTTCTGCAGGGATTATGAGATCCTCGAGCTTGTTTCCATGCTCGTCCTCACCGATCGGCATGAAGCCGATGCCGCGGGGGCTCGCTGCAATCGGACCCTCGTATATCTTTGTCTGTTCGGCCATTTCTCTTACTGTATCAGACACTGGCTAATATGAAAAAACAGGCATCGGAGGTTGGTCCGGTGCCTGTTAGTTAAATTCATGAAGAAGTGTAATGACTAGCCGCCAGGTAACTCTTTATTCCATGGACTGGGAAAACAAGGGGTCCTCCAAACGCGATAACGAGAGCTGCCGTGGCGGCCATGATGAAAACTGAAACCCTAACCCCAGCTATTATCATCATGGGATATCCAACAGCGTATAAAATCAGAATACCCAGGAATGCCAACACCCATGTAGGATTCAGGGTGGCTAGGTAGAAGGTTTGTCCGAGACTGCTTCCAGTTCCTAACATACAGTAGCTAACCGGAAACCAGGGAATATCCCACTCTGTCCGTCCTTTTCTTTTCTCCATTTTGAATCTCCCGCTGTCGATTGATGAAAAGTACAACTCTTTAAAGCCAGTTAACCACTTATTCTACTTTCGTCAAACATAATAACCCTTATATTTTAACCCAAAGCATGTATACGTTGATTTTTTTGGGCATATCTGGTACTGTAGCCACACTATATGTTGATGATCCGATACCAGCGCATTGGCCGAAAGAACGACCCGGCTTTTCGCATTGCCGTTCTTGAGAAGACTTCAGGCCCAAAGGCCGGAAAATACGTTGATTTGGTAGGTACTTATAACCCAAAGACCAAGGCAACAAATATCCAGGCAGACAAGGTCAAGGACTGGATGAAGAAGGGAGCTCAGGTTTCTGACTCTGTCCACAACCTCCTCGTCAAGAATGGCGTGATCGAGGGCAAGAAGATCAACGTCCTTCCTAAGAAGACTGCTCCAGTCAAAGAGGTAGTTGCGGAAGCGGCTCCAACCCCAGCACCAGCTGCTGAGACTCCAGCTGAAGCGCCTGCAGAAGCAGCGCCTGAGGCAACCGAAGAAGCTCCTGCAGAAGAAGTCGCTGCTGAGGCAGCTGCGTAGTGGAGGGCTGGCGTCGCCAGCACATACACTTTTCATCACCTTATCCGTACTATTACGACTGCTATGAAAGAACAAGACCACGCATTTCTCGAGTACGTCATCAAAGCCTTGGTAGATAACCAAGAGGCTGTAGAGATTACCCGCACCGTCGATCAGCTCGGCGTCCTTCTGACGCTCACCGTCGCTCCGGAAGATATGGGCAAGATCATCGGCAAGGACGGCAATATCGCGAAGGCACTCCGCACCCTCCTCCGCGTGGTCGGCATGAAGCACAATGCCCGCGTGAACCTCAAGATCAACGAACCGGTCGGCGGCAAGCGCCAGTACACGGAACTCAAGACAGTCGATCAGGCGCTCGACGAGCTTGGCGCGTAGAGGATTTCGCAGAAAGCTGCGGGAAAGTCAAAAACTCAGAAATATTTCATAACGGCCTCATCTTTATTTTAGCTGTGGGTGATAAAATGGGTGAATGCTCACCAAGGATGATCTGACTCAGATTCGCACTGTCGTAACGGACGTCGTTACGGAGGTAGTACCTGGCATGGTCACCACCGGCATTAATGCTGCGGTTCCTGGTATCGTACAGGGGATTGTACAAGAAGTGGTGCAAGAAATTGTCACGACCGCTGTAGACGAGGCGAAACTAGAACTGCGAACAGAATTTGGTGATGATATTGCGCGTATCGTCGAGGTCATGGCCACCAAGGATGACATCGCGCGGCTACAGGCAAACATAGACGAAGTGCGCACGGACTTGGGCGGACAGATCGCGCGGATTCCCATGATCATGGCGAGCAAGCAGGAAGTACGTGAGGATCGCGCGAGCGTCCTTGAACTGCGCGAGAACCTCAACAGGTTCATCGCTATCTCGGAACAGCTCACGCGTCCGCTTTCTGAATTACGTCAAGAATACGCTGCCGTTTCGGTCCAACAAAGTCGGCAGGTGGAATGGAACCATAAGGTTGGCGCAAAGACCGGCATTCCGTACGCATACTGACGAGGCTAGGAAATTGGACACGTTTGTAGTAGAGTGTCCTAATGCGATTTCATCTCATAACCCTATTTCAGGAAGCTTGCGAGCCGTACCTCTCGGCTTCGATCCTCGGACGCGCTCGTACAGCGAAGAAGATCAGCGTGGATTATCAGAATCCGCGCGACTATGTCGATAACAAGTGGGGAAAGGTAGACGAGCGCCCCTATGGCGGCGGTCCGGGTATGGTCATGACGGCGTTGCCGGTCGTGAAGGCGACAAAGAAAGCGCTTGCGCGCCGCAAAGACAAGAAGAAGATCGCAATCGTTTGGTTCGTGCCTGGAGCAAAGCAATTTACGAATGCAGAAGCGGACAAGCTCGCAAAATTTGAAGACGTCGTGCTCGTGTGCGGCCGCTATGAAGGTGTCGATGAGCGAGCCGCAAAGATTTTAAAGACAATGGGAACATTTAAGACATACGCAGTGGGCGAGGCGACTTATACTGGTGCGGAGGTGCCAGCCATGGCGATCATTGATGCGGTGACCCGCCGCATCCCAGGAGTCCTCGGAAAAGACGATTCCGTAGAGGAGCGTCGCATTGCATCCCACGAAGTATTCACGCGCCCTGACACGATCGAATGGGAAGGGAAGAAGTATAAGGTGCCGGCAGTGCTCAAGACCGGCCATCACGCGAAGATCGATTCCTGGCGCGCAGAAAAATAAAACTTACATGAAAGAAAAGCCGCTCAGGTTAGTGAGCGGCTAGGCGATTCATGGCAATTTCTTCAAGTCTTTTTTGAACAATAGGGAAATATATGTTTTCGAAGAGTAGATGTCCAGCGAACCTGTCCGGAGTAATTAATCGACAGCATTCATTGTATTCATTAAGCGTGAGTGGGAATCCGAGGTAACGGGTCCACTTAGAGACCGCATATATACTCCAGTCAATGGCGGTCGTACTCGTGACATCTCTAGCAATCCACATGTGATCCATGCATGGTACGCAAGGACTTAGTGTAATACCTTCTACCATACAAAGTGTATTCCCTGTTTTCAGTCTTGTTCTTTGTAAGAACAAGAAACTGTTCTCTATACACCTCTGAGATTCCGGTTGCAATTCCCATTCTTGAGGTGCTGCGTCCTTCCAATCATACGGTGAGTAGTCGAGACCGTACTGAGCAAGAAATCGTAACGCGTCAGGATGAATACGGAGTACATTAACTTCGTATAGGTCAGTGCTTACTTTTCCTTGTTCGAGTTGGTCGGCACAGAAACGAGCCGTCTCCCGCAAGCTGAATTTATGTCCTTCAGGAAACAGTTCATTAAATAGGCGCCATATACGTTTGCGCGCAGCGTCTGAAACAGAACCCTGGGTATAGAGATGCTTCCATACGTCGAGTTCAGTCTTAAGTTCAAGGGACTCAGACATTTGGTACCTCCGTTCATGTCTGGGTGCACTTTAGCACGATTTTTGAATATGTAAATTTTTTATGCTAGTACTAAAGCCTAAAACAAGCCCCGTTTCGTCATTTGTATGGCGGACGGGGCTTTTTCACACCCTTCAGCTTGCGTCCCGGTGGCCTTCACGGTATATTTATCTTACAGATTGAGTAACGACGGGGGAGCGTTCAAGGGCGAAAAACTTCATATTTTTTTATTAAAAATCAGCGTCTTCGAAGAACGAGGCGCGGCTCGTACGTATGTGCGAGCATGTTGCCGTTTACTCGAAACGCCTTACATTTTTTCTCTATGCCGCAAAAAAATGCAAGCCGGAATGTGACAGAAGGTCACAATCTCGTACAGAAGACCTTCGGCGCATACCAAGCGCCGCGCGTCGAGTTCCCGGATTTGGTGGCCCACCAGCGCCAGTCTTTCCAGTGGCTCGTCCGTGATGGGCTCAAGGAGCTCTTCAAGGAGTTTTCTCCGATTTCAGATTATTCAGGAAAGAAGTTCGAGCTCCGTTTCGATAGTTTCGAGCTTGGCGATCCGAAGGGTGATGAAGAATATGCGCGCGAGAACATGCGCACATACGAAGCACCGCTCAAGGTAACCGTTACGCTCCTCAACAAGACCTTCGGTACTGAGAAGACTCAGGACATCTTTGTCGCTGATGTGCCGATCATGACGCCGCACGGCTCATTCATCGTGTCGGGTGTTGAGCGTGCCATCGTGCCGCAGCTCGCCCGATCATTCGGCGCGTTCTTCGTTGCAGAAGAAGTAAAAGGAAAGAACTTCTTCGGCGCTAAGATCATCCCGTCTCGCGGTGTCTGGATCGAGATCGATTCAGAAGCAGATGGCGCGATCTTCGTGAAGATCGACCGCAAGCGCAAGTTTCCGATCTCAAACCTCCTCACCGTCTTTGGTGCAGGAACAAAGGAAGAGATCGCAGCGCGCTTCGCAAAGGATCCGATCGCATTTGCTGCGATGCAGGCAACCCTCGCACACGACACGACCAAGACGACTGAAGACGCATATGTCGAGATTCACCGCCGCATGCGCGACGGCGATCTTGCGACCCCAGAAAACGCGAAGCAGTACGTGAACGCGCTCTTCACGGCAGATCGTTACGATCTTAATAAGATCGGACGTTACCGCCTCAACCAGCGCTTCGGTCTCTCGACTGAAGACAAGGCTCTCACGAATCGCGTTCTCGAACTCGAGGACCTGCTCCGCATCACTGCTGAGATCGCTCGTTTGAACGTCACCCCAGACGCTCGCCCTGACGATATCGATCACCTCGGCTTCCGCCGCGTTCGTTTCGTCGGTGAACTCTTGCAGTCTCGTATGCGCGTCGGTATGTCGCGTATGAAGCGCAACATCCAGGACCGCATGTCGACCATCGAGTCTGAGACCTCGCTCCCGATGTCATTCATCAACCCTCGTCCACTCCAGGCATCAATCCGCGAGTTCTTCACGGCGAACCAGCTTTCGCAGTTCATGGACCAGCAGAACATTCTCGCTGAGCTCGAGAATATGCGTACGCTTTCAGCGCTCGGTCCGGGCGGTCTCACGCGCGAACGTGCAGGCTTCGAAGTGCGCGACGTGCACCCATCGCACTACGGACGTCTCTGTCCGATCCACACGCCGGAAGGTCAGAACATCGGTCTTATCCTTCGTCTCGCGCTCCACGCGCGCACGAACGAATACGGCGTCATCGAGACTCCATATGCAGTCGTGAAGAAGGGTGTCGTTACCGAAGAGATCGTGTACCTCAACGCGCTTGAGGAAGAGCGACATGTCGTTGCGCACGCAGCGACCTTGCTCGACGATAAGGGACGCATCAAGGAAGACATGCTCGAAGCACGACGCGGCGGCGAACCAGCAGTGGTCTCGCGCGACGAAGTCACGCTCATCGACTGTTCGACCTATCAGATGTTCTCAGCTGCAACAGCAATGATTCCGTTCGTGGACCACGATGACGCGAACCGCGCACTCATGGGTTCGAACATGCAGAAACAAGCGACTCCGGTCCTCATCCCTGAGGCACCGTTGGTTGCAACCGGTATCGAAGGACATGCAGCTCGCAACACGGGTCGCCTCGTAATCGCTGAGGAATCAGGCGACGTCACGTTCTGCGATGCTCGCAAGATCATCGTCACTCCGTCAAACGGAAAGCCACACGAGTATAAGCTCCAGGGCCTCACGCAGACGAACCAGAATTCCGCATTCAGCCAGCGCCCATCCGTAAAGGCCGGCGACAAGGTAAAGAAGGGTGACGTTCTTGCAGACGCATCATCATCGGCAAACGGCCAGATGGCACTCGGCCAGAACGCACGCGTTGCCTTCATGTCATGGAATGGTGCGAATTACGAAGACGCTATCATCGTCTCTGAACGCATGGTGGAGAACTCGAAGTTCACGACTGTCCACATCGAAGATTTCGAATGTGCTGTCCGTGACACCAAACTTGGTCCGGAAGTGACCACGCACGACATTCCAAACGTGGGTGAGCTCCGCCTCAAGAACCTCGATGAGGAAGGTGTGATCCGTATCGGTGCAGAAGTTCGCCCAGGCGACATTCTCGTCGGTAAGGTAACTCCAAAGGGTGAGACACAACTTACTCCTGAAGAGCGTCTCCTCCGCTCGATCTTCGGCGACAAGGCGAAGGACGTGAAGGATACCTCACTCCGCATGGAAGGAGGAAAGCGCGGCCGTGTTATCGGCGTGCGCGTCTTCTCACGCGAGAAGGGCGATCAGCTCGAATCAGGCATCATCAAGAAGATCGTCGTGACGGTCGCTCAGGTTCGTAATGTCTCAGTGGGTGACAAGCTCGCAGGACGTCACGGAAACAAGGGTGTCATCTCACGCGTGCTTCCTGTCGAGGACATGCCATTCGATAAGGACGGCAATCCAGTCGACGTGATCCTCACGCCGCTCGGTGTCCCATCTCGTATGAACCTCGGACAGATTCTCGAGCTTCACCTCGGCCTTGCTGCGAACGAGCTCGGCTATCAGGCAGTCGTGCCTCCATTCGCAGGTGCAACCGCAGATGAGATCAAGGACGAACTTGAGAAGGCAGGCTTCGATCGCTCAGGCAAGATGCAGCTCTTCGATGGCCGCACTGGCGAAGCATTCGCACAGCCAGTATCAGTCGGTTACATGTACATCTTGAAACTCCATCACATGGTGGAAGACAAGATTCACATGCGCTCGATCGGTCCATATAGCCTCATCACCCAGCAGCCGCTCGGAGGAAAGGCACAGAACGGTGGTCAGCGTTTCGGAGAAATGGAAGTGTGGGCGCTTCTCGGTTACGGCGCGGCATATACGCTCCGCGAGATGCTCACTATCAAGTCCGACGATATCACCGGCCGCTCTGCGACCTTCGATGCGATCGTGAAGGGAGACCCAGTCTCTCATTCAGGAACACCGGCTTCATTTGCCGTACTTACTAACCAGATCCGCGGTCTCGCGCTCGACATCGAGCCGATGTCGACTGACATCGCCGAGTAATCGCGCTAACCCTCAAACATATGGCACAATTCCCAAACAAGAAACCAATGATGGGCGCGCGAAAGCCGGACTGGAATGCGCTCCGCCTTTCTTTGGCAAGCCCAGAACGCATCCTCGAATGGTCACGCGGCGAGATCACCAAGCCGGAAACCATCAACTACCGCACCCAGCGTTCGGAGAAGCACGGCCTTTTCGATGAAAAGATCTTCGGTCCAGAACGCGACTACGAATGTTACTGCGGTAAGTACAAAGGTATCCGTTATAAGGGCATCGTCTGTGACAAGTGTGGTGTCGAGATCACTCGCTCTATCGTTCGTCGTGAACGAATGGGACACATCGAGCTCGTCTCGCCAGTCGCACACATCTGGTTCCTCCGCTCGATGCCGAGCCGCATGGCACTCCTCCTCGGAGTCGCTGCAGCGGATCTCGAGAAGGTCATTTACTTCGCAGGCTACATCGTCACCAAGGTGAACGAAGATGTGAAGAAGCGCCTTATCGCAGAGCTCGAAAGCGAATACAAGACCAAGCACAAGGCGATGGAGAAGGAGGCAGATCGTGATGCGCTCAAGGAACGCATGACGCTCGCTCGCACTGAGATCGACAGCATCGTTGTCGGCAAGGTGTTCGATGAGATCCAGTACCACCGCTTCTCGGTGAAGTACAGTACGCTCTTCGAAGCACGCATCGGCGCAGAAGCTATCTATGATATCTTCCGCAACCTGAACCTCAACGATCTCAAGAACACGCTCGAGGAACGATACAAGACTGCAGGTGCTGCTGATCGCGAGAAGCTCGCGAAGCGCATCTCGCTCATCTCATCAATGCTCGCAGCAGACGTGAAGCCTGAGTGGATGTTCCTCTCACGCATCCCGGTCATTCCGCCAGCACTTCGCCCGATGGTTGCTCTTGAAGGCGGTCGTCATGCGACGTCTGACCTCAACGACCTCTATCGTCGCGTCATCAACCGTAACAATCGCTTGAAGAAGCTCCTCGATATTCATGCGCCAGAAGTCATTCTCCGCAACGAGAAGCGTATCCTTCAGGAAGCAGTCGATGCATTGATCGACAACTCGATCCGCAAGACTGGCGCAAACGCCGGAGCTCTCACTCCAGCACAGCGCCGTCCGCTCAAGTCGCTCGCAGACTACCTCAAGGGTAAGCAGGGCTACTTCCGTCAGAACTTGCTCGGAAAGCGCGTGGACTACTCGGGACGTTCCGTGATCGTCGTCGGTCCGAATCTCGAACTCGACGAATGCGGTCTTCCGAAGCACATGGCTTTGGAACTCTTCCGTCCGTTCGTTATCGCAGGACTCCTTGATCGCGAGCTCGCCTTCAACATCCGCGGTGCAGGTCGTCTCATCGAAGACGGCGTACCAGAGGTGTGGGAGATCCTCGAAGAGGCGATCCAGGGCAAGCACGTTCTCTTGAACCGCGCACCGACGCTTCACCGCCAGGGTATCCAGGCATTCCGTCCGAAGCTTATCGAAGGCGATGCTATCCAGCTGCACCCGCTCGTCTGTCCTGCATTCAACGCGGACTTCGACGGTGACCAGATGGCAATCCACGTGCCGCTTTCAGAAGAGGCGCAGTGGGAAGCTGCAAACGTGATGAGCGCGAACAAGAACATCCTCAAGCCGGGTTCCGGCGACATGATCGTCCTTACGCAGAAGCCGCTCGATATCGTGCTCGGTACCTACTGGCTCACCAAGGCGATCGAAGGCGTGCTCGGCGAAGGCAAGTATTTCCAGTCTCCGAACGCTGCAATCCTCGCGCGTGACTACGGCATCGTCGATCTCCGTGCGAAGATCCATGTCCTCCCAGTCGCAGGAAAAGAGAAGTACGCACAGTTCAACAATCAGATCTTCGAGACGACGGTCGGCCGCTTGCTCTTCAACACGGTCCTTCCAGCTGATTATCCGTACATCAACGACGCGATCACGAACAAGGTGCTCGGCAGCATCATGAGTGACTGCATCGTGAAGTATGGCCTCGACGCTATCCCAGGCATCGTGAACAAGATCAAGAAGTTCGGTTTCGAGTACGCGACGAAGTCGGGTGTCTCATGGAGCTTGGACGACGTGTCCGTTCCGGAAGGAAAGGAAGCGATCATCGAAGCAGCGCGCAAGAAGGTCACGGCAGTCGAGACCGACTTCAAGGACGGTCTCCTCTCTGAAGACGAGCGCCGCCGCATGGTGATCGAAATCTGGCACAACACGAAGACGGAAGTCGAGAAGATCGTGGCTGAAGCCTTGAACCCGATGGGTTCGGTCGCAGACATGGTACGTTCCGGCGCCCGCGGTTCGATCGGTAACCTCACGCAGATGGCAGGTATGAAGGGTCTCATCCAGAACACCGCCGGCGAGACGATCGAAGTGCCGATCGTGTCATCTATGACAGAAGGTCTCAACCCGGTCGAGTACTTCATGTCCACGCACGGTGCGCGTAAGGGTCTTACTGACACCGCGCTCGGTACCGCACGCGCTGGATACCTCACTCGTCGTCTCTTCGACACGGCGCAGGACTCGATCATCACGACTCAAGACTGCGGTACGAAGCGCGGCATCTCGATCAATCGCGTGAGCGCATCGGGCATCGCGATCGACTTCGCGAAGGCAGTCCGCGGACGCATCCTCGCTGCTGACGTTATGAGTAATGGGGCAGTGCTCTTTAAGAAGGGTCACTACATCACTGCAGACGACGCGAAGGCGATCAATGCAGCTCAGGATGTCACGACACTCATGATTCGTTCAGCGATGTCTTGCGAAACTCGCTACGGCATCTGCGCATCCTGCTACGGTATGGATCTCGCATCTCAGCAGCTCGTCGATCTCGGCGAAGCAGTCGGTACCATCGCAGCGCAAGCTATCGGTGAGCCGGGAACTCAGCTCACGATGCGTACTTTCCACGCTGGAGGTACTGCGTCAGTGGGTGGAGACATCACCCAGGGTCTCCCACGTATCGAGGAAGTCTTCGAGAAGCGTTCGCCGAAGAATCCTGCGATCGTCTCTAAGACTGACGGTATCGTCACTGATATCAAGGAGGCAGGACGCGACAAGATCGTCGTCGTGCAGCCTGATGCGGGCCAGGGCAAGAAGAACGGCACGGCAAGCGAATACATGGCAGCATATCCTCGCCAGGTGCTCGTGAAGATCGGAGACACTGTCTCGCGCGGACAGCTCCTCTCGGACGGTTCTGCAGATCTCGATGAACTCTTCGAGTACGCAGGTCGCGCAGCGGTCCAGGAGTACATCATCGCTGAGACCAGCAAGATCTATGAGCTTCAGGGAGGTTCCGTTTCTCGCAAGCACCTCGAGGTGATCGTGAAGCAGATGTTCTCTCGCTCGAAGATTACCGACGCTGGCGATTCAGAATTCTCAGTTGGCGACGTCGTCGAGCACTGGGAGTTCGAAGAGATCGTTAAGGAAATGGAAGCAGAAGGCAAGATCCCACCGAAGGCCCGCGAAATGGTACTCGGTATCAAGGAATCTGCACTCTCTCGCCGCTCATTCCTCTCAGCTGCATCTTTCGAGCAGACCACGAAGATCCTTATCAACGCAGCCCTCAAGGGTTCCGTCGATACGCTCCGCGGTCTCAAGGAGAACGTTATCCTCGGTCGCCTGATCCCATCAGGTACCGGTTTCAACGGCAGCAAGAAGCGTGCCGCTATCGATGAGTTGCAGGCGAACCGTCGCGTCGCGATGGCTGCAGCTGAAGAAGAGCGCATGGCTGCTGAGGCAGAGGCGGGGGTTGTCGTGGACGCTCGCTAACGCGAAGGCGTACAAAATAAAACACCACTACGAGAGTAGTGGTGTTTTATCATTTTAGAAAGAGTTTAGATTTTTTTGATTTTTACTTTAACTCGATGCGATAGGATAGCGCGATGAATAAAGATTTTAAAGGATGGTGCGCTCGGAAAGAATTACTAGACCGTAGTTCAAGGAAGAAATATTGTAATGAACGCGAAATATGGTGGTGTTATGTTGGTGTAAATATCGGTTTTGAGGAGGACGGAGGAGAAGAGTTCAGACGACCAGTCCTTGTGCTGAAAAGCATGAGCTCCGATACGTGTCTCATTGCGCCTCTCACTTCTTCTACGAATAAACATCCATTACGCCCATCCCTGGGATCGGTTCAAGGGAGCGAAGCGCGTGCAATCTTGTCTCAGATCAGGGTCATAGATGTTAAACGTCTGGTCTATAAGATCGGCCGACTTGATAAAGAAAGGTTCGAAGTAATACGAAAAACCCTCAGAGATTTACTCTGAGGGTTTTTCGACTTGGTAGCTCCTTTCTGAGCGAGCCCGAAGGCACTTGTACCAATAGTATATTCTTGTTTAATTTTGACGTCAACTCGATGAAGTTGCGAACGCGTTGATTCGTAAGCTCAAAAGAGGGGAGGAATTGACCGTCCTCCCAATTCGGTTTGTGAGGTTATTGCCTCGAGATCCCGTAGATACTTTCGACGACGGCGAGCAGCTTGATCGAATCGTACTTTGCGCCGGGGAGTGCCTCATCCACGCAGGCGTCGATCTTCTTGTAGTCGCTGGTCGTGATGTAATACGGACCTTTCACCGCGACCGTCGTATACTTGACCTTGCATTGAATGACGGCGTCCACGACCTTCTTGTCTGTCACCCGGTAGGGATAGACAGCCTTGGCCAGAGAGTAGTCGAGCGAAGTGACTCGCTGAGGTTGCTGGGCCGTCGTCGAATCCTCGGCGTATGCAATGCTCGCCGGGATCGAAAGACAAGAAAGCGAGATTGCGCCGATGAGAGTCAGGGAAACAAGCTTACGCATGGTAACCTCCAGAATGTACTTGTTGAAACCAGTGTTTACTATATCTCATAATATACGTATATGTCAAGTCCTGTGGATGCGGGAATCGCGGTAGAATGGAGAGAACTATGGCGGCGGATACGGTACAGCAGATCAAGGACAAGATCTCGATAGTCGAGGTGGTGACGCCGTACGTGAAGCTGCAGAAAGCGGGGAAGTACATGCGCGGATTGTCGCCATTCACGAAAGAAAAGACGCCATCCTTCTTCGTGAACATCGAGCGCAATTCGTACTATTGCTTCTCGACGGGACAGGGCGGCGATATGTTCACGTTCATCGAGAAGATGGAGGGCGTGGACTTCAAGGGTGCGCTGAAGATTCTCGCAGAGAAGGCGGGAGTCGAGATCGTGTACGAGCGTGGCGAAGGGAAGCAGAAGGATGCGACAGAACGCTTGCGGCAGGCGATGGCGGAAGCGGTCGTGAGCTACTCGAGACATCTCACGCCGGACTCAGCCGCATATGCGTATGCCTTGAAGCGCGGTGCTTCAGAGCAGACGATCAAAGATTGGCAGCTGGGATTCGCACCGGATGGCTGGCGCACCTTGCTCGAAGAGTTGCAAGCGAAGGGATTCACGAATGCCGAACTTCTGGGTGCAGGATTAATTAAGGAGGCGGATGGCCGCGCGGGAACGTGGTATGACCGATTCCGCAACCGGCTCATGTTTCCGATCCGCGACATTGCGGGCAGGACGGTCGCGTTCACCGGTCGTGCCCTCGACCCGAACGATCAAGCGAAGTATCTGAATAGTCCCGAGACTGAGCTCTTCAAGAAATCAGATGTGCTCTTCGGTATGGACCGCGCGAAAGACGCTATCCGCACGCGCGGCTTTGCCATCCTCGTGGAAGGGCAATTCGATCTCGTGCTCTTGCATCAGATCGGGTTCACGAACACCATCGCTCTTTCAGGCACGGCGCTTTCGCCGCACCATCTATCGCTCATCAAGCGATATGCGGATAACCTTATGCTCTGTCTGGATTCGGATCGAGCAGGACTCGCGGCAAGTGCGAAGAATGCCACAGCGGCGCTTGCAGCAGGCATGCGCGTGAAGGCCGTGCATCTTCCGGCCGGGAAAGACCCAGCGGATATCGCAAGCGAACCAAATGGTGCACGAGAGTTCGCGAAGCGCGTGACTGAAGCGCAGTCCATCGTTGAATTTTTCCTCTCAGTGCTCAGTGCTGCAGAAAAAGATTCGCACAAGCTGATTCTTGCGGCAGAGAAGACGGTCATCCCGCTTATTGCTGCCGTGCAAAGTCCGCTTGAGCAAGAACATTTCATGGGACTTACTGCCCGCGCCCTCGGTCTCACGCCTGAGGCAGTTCGTTCGTCGCTCACGCGACATCAAAAGGATATCGCCGCAGGGGGAAGTGGAGCAGGCGGTAATTATTCGTCATCCCATTCGTCTACTCCTGCAGGTGGCGCATCCCGATCCTCTGGACCCGATTCATCCTCGTATCGTCCGGGCTTCGGTTCTCCTCAACCGCCACCGCCACAGAAACCGAGCACGGTCGAGCAGCGACGCATCATGCTGCTCGCCCTTGCTGCAAATTATCCCGACTCTGACCTTGCCAGAAAGGTAGAAAGTGAGTATACTCGTATAATTGGCGCCTCGGTTCCGGCCGAACCGATTCCAGAGCGCGCTATTTTTGAGGCTGGACTTACCTACGGGGAGCAGCCAAGCGAACGTGAAGTTTCTGAACTCGTGAGATTGTTCGAACATGCGGTACTCTCGGAAAAGTATCGAGAGGCAACGCAAGAACTGCGCAAAGCGGAAGCAACGAATGATGCATCCGCCATTCGTGCATTGGTAGAGACGTGCAAGACACTCTCAGCCCAGCTTTCTGCGCTCTAGTTCAAATTATTTCCAAACTCTTATTTATATTTTTATGCCTACGCCAAAAAAGAAAAAGGCAGCTCCGTCCGCATCTAAGCCTGCAAAGAAGCTGGTGAAAAAGGTTCCTGCAAAGGCTGCGAAGAGCGGCGCGAAAGCTGCACCAAAAGCAAAGACGAAAGTCGCGAAGAAACCTGTAGCAAAGAAAGCTCCCGCAAAGGCTGCAAAGACGAAAGTGAAAGCGGCATCGGTCGTGCGTGCTGCTGCGCAAGGCGCAAAAGCGAAAGCAACGAACGAGCGCGACAACAAGGCAGATCAGCTCATTAAGAAGGGTCGCGAACGCGGATACATCACGTATAGCGAGATCCTCCGCGAGTTCCCGAATGTCGAGAACGACATCTCATTCCTCGACGAACTGTACGAGCGCTTCACCATCAGCGGCATCGACATCCTCGAAGGCGGCATGCTCGAAGACAATGCAGACCAGTACCTCGCGAGCCGCAACATCAAGGGTCGCGATTCATCGGGCTACGATTCGATCCAGATCTATCTTCGTGAGATCGGTCAGTACCCGCTCCTCACTGCAGCTGAAGAACGCGATCTTGCGCAGCGCATCGAAGCGGGAGATAACGAGGCGCGCGGACTCCTTATGCGCGCGAACCTCCGCCTCGTCGTGTCTATCGCGAAGAAATACGTCGGCCGCTCACCGGACCTCACGCTCCTCGACCTCATCCAAGAAGGAAATCTCGGCTTACATAAGGCCGTCGATAAGTTCGATTGGAAGAAGGGATACAAGTTTTCAACGTACGCGACCTGGTGGATTCGCCAGGCGATCACTCGTGCGCTTGCCGACCAGTCCCGCACCATCCGTATTCCGGTGCACATGGTGGAAACCATCGCGAAGTATAAGCAGGTGAGCCGCCGTCTTGCACAAACGCTTGGCCGTGACCCGCAGCCAGAAGAAGTGGCCATCGAAATGGGTGTTGAAGTTGATAAGATCTACCAGATCGAAAAGATCAACCAGGATACGCTTTCACTTGAAAACCCAATCGGCTCTGATGACGACGAGAAGAGCACCCTTGGTGACTTCATTGCTGACGACAAGATTCCTTCTCCCGTACAAGAATCCTCTGAGCGCATTTTGACGGAGCAGGTTCGGGATATCCTTGACGACCTTTCTCCAAAGGAACGTAAGATCCTTGAAATGCGCCATGGCCTTTTGGATGGCGTGTATCACACCCTTGAAGAAGTGGGTAAGGAGTTTGGCGTCACCCGTGAGCGTATCCGTCAGATTGAAGCGAAGGCGCTTGAGAAGATCCGCACACACGAAAAGTCACGACGTTTGAAGAGTTATTAATCTGAAATAGGTAAAATAAGACAAAAGCCTGCGATAAGCAGGCTTTTGTCTTATTTCCTGACACAGGATGTTTGATCTGTATTCCATTGATATCCAGTTTGACACGCACAGGTCGGTAAGCCGCCACTGTTTATATTTCCAGTCCATTTACTTGCATTTCCGAAAGAGTCTTCGCACAACTGATCATTACTTTTTACAGGAATTAAAACACATTGATTCTTTGCACTGTTAGGCTGATATCCGGCGTTACAACTACATTTGTTTGAGTCTGTAACTGATTGTGATGAGTGTGCTGGACAATTACTATTACTCAAACCAGAGCTCGAAGAAGTATAGCTATATGCGGACTGATATTCACATTGACCGGATACCCCTATCGCATATCCACTCATACATTTACAACTATTCGTAGCTACGTCATAACTAGACATTATTCCTGTTTGCGTATAACACAAACTATTTCCTGATACACAACTAGTTCCGTTTGATACGTAGCCATAGATGCATTTACAGGTCGTACCGTTAGCATAAGAATTTAACGGACAAGAAGGGGTTGTTGGATACGAATAAGTATCTACGGACGATGGCGAATAGGACGGGGAATAGGTTGAGCTTGATTTATAATAATTGTTTAGATACGTAGAGGCACTTCCGCCAGTAATTTTTCCCGTATTAGGATTATAGTTACCTGGAAAACTATAGTTATTATAAGGGTTACCATCAGCGGTAGTTCGGTAGTAGCCTTGTACATAGGTACCATTGCTGCGGGTGTAACCGTGCACGTAACCGGCATGAACACTAAAACTAGGGATAAGGAGGATGCTGGCTGAAACAATAAACAGTGCAAATTTCTTCATGAATCTACAATACACCTATTTTGCTTAGATTGTGTTTATTAGACGCGAGAATGGTCGAACAGTTGATCTTACGTATACTTATTTTATGAGTCTATTTCTTCTTGCAGCTATTCTCGTGGTCGCGATATTTGTTGTTTCAGTGGTAAAACAGTTCAACTCAGTAACTTCACGCGGTTCAAAATCCTATCCATACCGCAAGAAGCAATATCTAATGACTCGCAATGAGAGCGAGTGTTATAAGGCACTCGTCGAAGCTGTTGGTAATGAATATTACATCTTTGCACAAATACACCTTTCAAGTCTGCTTGATGAAAAGATACGTGGTCATAACTGGCAAGGTGCCCGTTCACACATAAACCGCAAATCGGTTGATTTTGTACTTTGTGAAAAGCAGTATATTTCTCCTATCCTCGCTATTGA
>JARIGM010000016.1 GCA_029288865.1 Candidatus Kaiserbacteria bacterium | reverse complement strand
GATAAAAGCGTCGCTTTTATCAGGGCTCTCTTGTTTAAATTTAAAGTAATCTATTGATTACATCTCGTCAGCTTCCTCTTCGTCAGCAGCAAGCTCGTCTTCTTTGAGCTTGTCGAGGCTTTCATCCTCCTCATCATCGAGGAGGTCATCATCCTCTAGGTCATCATCTTCAAGTTCCTCATCATCGAGAAGGGGAACCTCAAGCTCATCATCATCGCGCATATCATCATCCATACCGTATGGTGAAATTATTCTTACCTTTTTAATATTTCCGCGAAGCCGCGGTAACCCCTTATATGTAACAGACTGCTTGCAGTTTGAAAAGCCAAGCCTGGCACTTCTGTGGATAGGGGGTACATGACTGATTGTGCTCGTTTCGAGATGAGAACAAAATGAACTAAAGATGAGAAAAAACTGAGTTTTTTGCGAGGGCACAAATGCCGACGGCAATCGCGTCGAGCTCATCATCAAGGCGTTTTTTAGTTTGTAAATAAAGGAGTTTCGGAACCATTGCCATCACCGCTTTCTTATCTGCAGAACCATAACCCGTCACAGCAAGCTTTACTTCTTGGGGAGAGCATTCGATTACGGGAACTCCAGACTTTCCGCATGCAGCAAGTACGACGCCACGTGCTTCTGCAACGCCAAGCGCAGTGGTCACGTTCTTGCTGAAGAAGAGCGTCTCGATTCCGCAGGCATCAGGAGAATATTCTGCTATCACAGCTTCAGTGGCACGAGCTACTTCAGCAAGACGCGTCGCCGCTGTGCCTTTCGCTGGAATAATGCAATCACTCCACACTAATACAGGTTTGCTCGGATCTCCCTCGAGGACAGCGATTCCCATTCGATCATATCCAGGGTCTATCGCAAGAATCCTCATTATTCGTTATCTTCGCGCATCGTCTCGTATCCGCGCGCATTCGTATAGATCTGCTGCACGTCTTCGTGCTCGTCCATGAGTTCGAGAATCTTGAGGAGGCTGGTCTCGGTATCTCCCTCAATATCCATTAATGGTTCATTCGGGGTGAAGCTGCCGTCCGGGTGCTTCGTGAATGCCCAGAGTGCGCTGCCCGGTGTACCAAGCTCCAAGTCGTTCTTAGTAAGCAAATGCTTAATTTCCTGGGTAGTGCGATTCTTATTATCCGTAAGCGCATCCACGATCACTGCGATGCCACCTGGTCCGTAGAACTCATAGGTCACTTGCTCGAGTGAGCCCGCATCTTTGCTGATTCCCTTTGCAACTGCGCGATCGATATTGTCTTTCGGCATATTCACGGCCCGAGCACGTGAAATTGCGGCCATCAGGCCTGGTGCCGTCATATTGCCAGCGGCTTTCTTTGATTCAAGCGTGATAAGACGTGCAAAGCGCGAAAAAGCACGGCTTTTAGCTGCGTCTGTCGCCGCTTTCTGGTGTTTGATCTGCGCCCATTTGTTATGTCCCGACATGTACCTACTATATCAATAAGTCAAACAAAAAACCTACCAGGGCAGGTTTTCCGCTGGTAGGTTTAGAGAAGCTTTTTTTCCTCCTCTGTTAGCTTCATGATGGAGTTGCCCGAATTCGTAATGAGTCCGATCACTCCAAAAGTAACTAGCACTATCCCTGGAGCAATGAATAAGAAATTGTTTAGCCAGGCCGTGCCAGCCGGAGGAAGGAAGGTTTTCACAATGACGACGACGGTCCAGTATCCGATTACCCACAAAATCCCGAAGGATAAGAGTATTGTGGATATCTTTCGTCCTTTTCGCATCTGCCGTTCTTCCTCAAGAGCGGCAAGAAGGTTTGGTTTGCGAGTCAATTCTCCGCTTAACATTACTGCTCCTATTCAGAATCTGGTAGGAATGAACCGATTTCATCCCATCAGCACCCTACCAGGCAATGAATGTGCTTGCAAATCAAGAACCTAAATAGTCCTTGCCTTTTTGTGTGAGAATGCGGCCGCGGAGGGAACGTTCGATGAAACCAAGGCGCAATAGATAAGGCTCATATACGTTCTCGATAGTATCCGGGTCTTCGTGCATTGCAGATGCAAGAGCGCGAACGCCGGCAGGTCCGCCTTTAAATCCATCACGAAGTGTTTCGAGATATCGTCGGTCGTCTTTGGTAAGACCTAGTGCATCGATGCCGAAAAGCTTCGCTGCTTCGTCAGCTACATCTGGAGTGAGTTCTTTCTCGTGTACTTCAGCGAAATCACGCACGCGTTTCAAGAGAGCGTTCGCAACACGCGGCGTTGCGCGACTTCGATTGGCGATCTTCTCTACAACTTCAGCAGAAGGAGAGAGGCCGAGTACTTGTGCAGAGCGAGCGATAATAGAACGGAGATCTTCTTCAGAATAAAAATCCAACTGATACACGCCGCCGCCGAATCGCGAACGGAGCGGGCTCGAAAGCTGTGCGACCTTGGTGGTTGCGCCGACAAGGGTGAATGGCGGAAGCTGGAGCTCAACTGTGCGAGCAGACGGGCCTTTACCAAGTACGATATCTAAATGGCCCGATTCGAGGGCTGGATAGAGCAGTTCCTCAATCTTGTGCGAAAGTTGGTGAATCTCGTCTATGAAAAGTATGGAGCCTGGCTCGAGGTTCGTGAGAATGGCAGCGAGATCGCCAGCGCGCTCGATCGCGACTCCCGACGTGCTCTTAAGCGGAGCGTCTATGCTGGCAGCCACCAAATGAGCGAGTGTTGTCTTGCCGACACCAGGCGGACCATAGAACAGAATGTGTTCCGGCATGTCGCCTCGCTTCCGTGCAGCCTCTAAAAGCACCTTCACGTTGTTCTTTACGTGGGCCTGGCCGACATAGTCGTCCCATACTGATGGGCGCAGGGTGGCGTCCAACTGGCGATCGCCAGTCTTAAGGATTGCGATAGGGGAGTCGGGGGTACTTGACATAAAACTCATCTATGCTAGCATTGTATCACATCGAGGTCAGCTCGTGTATGAACCTTCTTCCAACGGGAACGAAGGTCTTTTCTTTTTAAATCGTGCTCATCACCCTCTAGGCAAGGCTTGACGGCTTGCGGGCGACTCCCCAAGGACTTTCTGGTACCACGCTCGTTCGTGGAGCGCTGGGAATATCCTCAGGCGTTTCGTCCACCGTTCCATCCGGAACGGAGTGCCTGGAGGGTAATGCGCATGATCTAATCCCGCGGAATATCCACGACACTGAAGACTTCTTCAAGTGTCGTGATTCCGGCAAGTGCTTTCAATACACCATCTTGTGCCATCGTTAAGAAGCCTTGTTTCGAGGCTTCTTTTTGTATTTCTCCGGTGCTCGGGTTCGTGCGGAGGAAGGCACCGAATGCTTCGTCCATAAATATTGCTTCATAGAGACCAACACGGCCTTTGTATCCAGTGTCATCAGGATTCTGTGGATTTGCTGCGCCTACCTGCTCGATGGAATCGGGCATAAGTGAGAAGTCAGTAAGAGAAGCAAAGATTTTCTGTATCTTCTCGCGCTCGTCTTCAGTTGTTGGGCGCATAGTGCGCGTTTCTGGATTGAGTGTACGGACAAGGCGTTGCGCCATCGCGACGGTAACGGCAGATGAGAGTGAATTAGGATCGGCACCGAGATCTGCGAGGCGAGGGAAGGTACCTGCAGCATCGTTGGTATGCAACGTACTGAACACGAAGTGGCCGGTGAGTGCAGCTTGAATCGCCGTCTGCACCACTTCTGCATCACGTATTTCTCCCACCATGATCACGTCTGGATCTTGACGCAATATAGAGCGCAACCCAGAAGCAAATGTGTATTCCTTATTATCCACCTGTGTCTGCACGATGCCAGCAAGGTGATATTCGATCGGATCTTCAAGCGTAATGATTTTCGTTTCAGGTGAATAGATTTCCTGAAGGAATGCGTAAAGAGTCGTGGTTTTTCCTGATCCGGTCGGTCCTGTGTTGAGGAGCATGCCGTTTGGACGTTTGATCTCTTCACGGAGGCGAGCAAGGAGTTTCGGGTTAATACCCATAGAATCCAACGTTTTTTGGATAGATGAGGGGTCGAGGAGACGCATGACGATCGACTCGCCGTAGTTTCCTGGGATGATCGAGGTACGTATCTCAAGATTCTTATCACCGAGTGCAAGGGTGAAGCGGCCGTCTTGGGCACGGTCGGTCACGTTTAGTTTGAGGCCAGAAAGGAGCTTGAGGCGTGAGTTTATCTGGCGATAGGCATGCTGGTCGAACGAGAATATGTCGGTGAGCTGGCCATCCAAGCGAAAACGCATGCGCGCAGCTGATTCTTCTGGTTCGAGGTGCACATCTGAGGCTTTCATCGAATACGCTGCTGCCATGATGCTCTCGAGCAGGCGAGAGGTCTGAGTATGGCTCCCAGATTCAGTGGCTTCGGCAAGGAAAGTGCGAAGTGATGCGAGGCTTGAAAGCTGAGTCGCAAGCGAAGCGAGCTCTTCTTGGGATACATCAAAAACTCCGTCTTTGCTGGCTGATGCGAGAGACAGGTCCTTATATTTCTGAACGGCGAGATTGAAGCTTGCTGCTGAGATAAGGAAGGTAGAGAGCTCGTATCCTTGGCTTTCAAGATCATGCGTCACACGAGCAAGCGCATCATTTTGGGGATTACGTACGGCGATCTGCAGATGACGGCCTGTTTTCTCGAAAGCGATAACTTCAGCTTCCTCGGCGTCCTTTTGCGAAATGACGCGCAACGCGTCCATGTTGACAGGCACGATCGCGAGATCCGTATAAGGAATTCCGTATTTTTCCGCGAGGATGCGGGTGAGGTCTTCTTCTTCGTGCGCGCGTACGGCTGCTAGTTTCGCGTCTTCTGCGTCAGTATCAAAATTCGATGGCATGCCTCCATGATACCGCATATGAGGCCGGACGTGTGAATTTTGCTACAATACATATATGGAAGTACGGACGAGCACTATCGGAACACTCGCAGATATGGAACAAGAGGCTGCAACGCTTGTTTCGCGCCTAATGCCTGGAGAAACTGCTACTCTCATCACGCTCTCGGGAGAGCTCGGAGCAGGGAAGACCACCTTTACGCAATCCATCGCGAAAGCACTCGGAATCACTGATGTGGTGAATAGTCCGACATTTGTCATACAGAAGATATATGCGATTCCCTCAGGTGCATTCTCTCGCCTTGTTCATATGGACGCGTATCGGCTCAAAGACTCTTCTGAGCTGGGCGTATTGGGATTCGATGAATTATTGAGTCAGCCGGAGACACTCATCGTTCTTGAATGGCCGGAACGCGTGCCTGATGTCGCGAAAGATGCCACTATTCATATAACGCTCGAGCCGCTCGAAGATGGCTCTCGACGCATTACGTATGCCTAAAACAACACCTGCCACCAAGAAAGAAAAGAGAAAGAAGCTTGTGTTACTTGATGCGCACGCGATCATTCATCGTGCATATCACGCGATGCCGGACTTCACGAGCTCGACGGGTGAACCGACGGGTGCGCTTTACGGACTCTCTTCGATGCTGCTCCGAATCATTCAGGATCTGCAGCCAGACTATGTCGCTGCGTGCTACGACCTTCCGAAGCCAACTATCCGGCATGAAGCCTATGCGGGATACAAATCGACGCGTGCAAAAGCAGATGATTCGTTGGTCGCGCAGATCATCACTTCGCGAAAAGTCTTCGAAGCGTTCTCGATACCTATATATGAGCGCGAAGGATTCGAAGCAGATGATATTCTTGGCACGATCGCACATTTGTTAAAGGAAGATCCTGACCTCGAAGTGATCATCGCGTCGGGCGATATGGATACGCTACAGCTTGTGGAGCAGGGTCGCGTGAAGGTATATACCCTCAAAATGGGACTCAATAACACGATATTTTATGACGAAGCTGCTGTGATGGAGCGATTCGGTTTCGGTCCGAAACTCATTCCAGACTATAAAGGTCTGCGCGGCGACCCATCAGATAACATCATCGGCATTCCCGGAATCGGAGAGAAGACGGCGACGGATTTGATCGTGAACTTCGGTTCGATCGAAGATATCTATAAGAAACTCAAGAAAGACGAGAAGCAATTCTTAGAGAAAGGCATCAAGGCACGCATCATCGGACTCTTGAAGGAACACGAAGAAGATGCACTCTTCTCGAAGATGCTTGCGACGATCCGTACGGATGCGCCGATCGCATTTAAGTTACCGGAAGCAGTCTGGCAGGATGGCAAGACGTTGCCGAAGGTGCTCGCACTCTTCGATGAACTCGGATTCCGTTCGATCCGCCAACGTGCGCAGGTAGTATTTAGTGGTGGTGTGCCGAACGAAGATGAAGAGGGGAGTGAGCCAGCTGAAGAAGTGATTGAAGAAGAAATTCCTTCGGAGCAGCTGCAGGAAGCGAAGATCATGTTGTGGCTTATCGCATCTGATTTCACGAACCCGACGCTGGATGATGTGCTCGCATACACGAAAGCACAGACATTTGCGGATGCGTATAAGATATTGAGCGATAAGCTTCGCGATGGCGATGGTCGTTTGCAAGAAGTGTATGACCGCCTTGAGAAGCCACTCATTCCTCTCCTGAGAAAGATGCAGGAATATGGTGTACTTATCGATAAGAACGAGCTCGAGAAGCTTCGCGAGAAGTATCGTGCTGAGCTCGAAATCTTTGAAGCGAACATCTACAAACTTGCCGGGAAAGAATTCCTGATCAGTTCGCCGCGCCAGCTCGGCGATGTACTCTTTGACGATCTCGCGTTGAAAGCAAAGGGTCAGAAGAAGACGGCTACAGGACAACGCTCGACGCGCGAGTCTGAGCTCGAAAAGATTCGTGATCTGCACCCGATCGTGAACGAGATACTTGAGTACCGGCAATTGCAGAAGCTTCTCTCCACGTATATCGAAAGCATGCCGTCGTTGCTCGACGAACATAACCGTCTGCATGCAGAGTTCATACAGACGGGCACCACGACCGGACGCATGGCGTCGCAGAATCCGAACTTGCAGAACATTCCGATCCGAAGCGATCGCGGCCGCGCAATTCGCGACGCATTCATCGCACCAAAGGGTTCGGTGTTGCTCGCGCTCGATTATTCCCAGATCGAACTGCGTCTTGCTGCGCTGCTCTCGGGTGATCCTATCTTGTGTGAAATCTTCAAGAGTGGCCGCGATGTTCATCAAGAAGTCGCTGCGCGCGTCTTTGGAGTTGAAGCATCTGCAGTCGATAGGGAGATGCGTCGTCGTGCGAAGGTGATTAACTTCGGCATTCTGTATGGCATGGGCGTGAACGCGCTCAAGGCGCAGCTTGGAACGAGCACGACGGAAGCGCATCAGTTCTATGATGATTACTTCGCGACATTCAAGCGCCTTGCCGAATACCTTGAAGAGACGCGCGGCTTTGCGCGAAAGCACGGATATACCGAGACGTTGTTCGGTCGTCGTCGTGAGTTTTCAGGAATGAAGTCGCCGCTTCCATATGTGCGTGCACAAGCGGAACGCATGGCCATCAACGCACCGATCCAAGGTACCGAAGCGGATCTCATCAAGCTCGCGATGATTCAAGTCGACGAATTCCTCATGAAGGAAAAGCTTGATAATGATGTGCATCTCTTGCTGCAAGTGCATGACGAACTCGTGTACGAAGTCCGAGAAGAAAAAGTGAAAGAAGCAGCAACTCAGATACAGAAAATCATGGAAAATGTGCTTGTTGGATATGAGACGCATGACGTGCCGATCATTGCAGAAGCGAAGAGCGGTTGCAATTGGGGCGATATGTCGCCGCTCGAACTACGATGATCTACTTATTCCACGGCTCGGATGTAGGGAAGACGCGCGCAAAGGCGTTCGCATGGGTAAGCGCGGCTCGCGCGAAGGCGCCAGAGGCACCGTATATACGCCTTGATACTGAATCGCTCACGCACGAATCACTAGGCAGTGCGCTTGGCTCGCAAGGACTTTTCTTTTCTCGCTCACTCATCTCGCTCGACGACCCGTTTTCCCTCAGCGAAACATCGCAAGTTGTATTTGAGGCACTACAAGCACTCGCTGATTCTGAACATGTGGTCGCGATTATCGCACCAAAGATCACCGCGCCTCACCTCAAGAAAATAGAACCCAAAGCAGCAAAAGTATTTGAGCAGATGCTTGCAGAGAAGAAAGCTGCTCGAGGTTTTAATTCTGGACTTGTGAATGCCCTCGCTGCGAGAGATCGAACTGTACTTTGGAAAGAAATAATAAAGGCAATTCGCGCAGGGGATGCACCGGAAATGGTACATGGCCTGCTTCACTGGAAAGCGCGAGACCTCATGCAGAAGGGAAGCTGCGTATGGAAACCGGATGAGGCACGTGCGTTATCTCGTCGGCTTATTGAGTTGGTTTCGGAGGCACGCAGTGGTTCGCTGCCACTCAATTTGGCACTCGAACGTTTCGCGCTTTCTGTTTAAGTTTAATAAAAAAGAGTCGCAACTGTCGTTGCGACTCTCCTAGGTTACTTCTCAAAAACAGACCAGTCACATTCTAGAAGTGTTATATGAGTTTCCAAATCTCTATCTTCTAGAACTGACCTGAGGCGGATAAACCAAAAGCCGTGTCCATCTTCAGGATCCATTTCGTAGCCGGCATAGGAGACTTTGGTTGACCACGCGATTTCTGCGAAGCGAGCCAAGACAATAGTCATTCCTACGTAGGGTGTGAAATCGATATTCAAACCCTTTTCATACATCTTTTCACCGATGTATAGCTCAAAGTGGGCGCGCATAGCCAGGCTCCATAAGGAGGGTGTCATTTCACGATGAAACGACTTCAAACATCCCTTTCCAAATGGAAGCTCTGACACTCGCACGCCGATACAATTCCTGGTTTATTCATAACAGAATAAATAATATTTGTCAAATACAATACCGGTCCGCCCACCAGGACTCGGACCTGGGACCGTCTCCTTAAAAGGGAGCTGCTCTACCAACTGAGCTATGGGCGGATATTGCCGTACAATACCAGATTTCCTTTTTAATATGAAGCTGTCGCGACGACCGAGCCGTTCGTGTCTATGAGTTCCATTGAGTCGTGTGATGCGGAAGTGGGGAAGCTTGTGACGACTAATATGGTCTTTCCAGGGGCGACTGTGATGTCAGAAGTGATCTGTGCGGCTGCGTTCAGATTCTTGCTCACGAATTTCCAGCCAGTGAGACGAACGGTCTCAGATGCATGCGAGGTAATCGTGAACTCAAGATATTTCTGGTTCGGATTCGCTGGATCGGCTTGTGTTGAACGGGAGAGAATCACAAGCGGAACAGTTGGCGCGGAAGTCTGAGTTTTTGTCGTGGGGTTCGAGACGGAGCTGTGCACTGAGACGCTGCCGTTTGCAGGAAGCGGAACGGTCGCATCAATCGATGGTTTCGGTCCGTATCCTGCTTGAGAATCGCCGGTGGTAGTCGGGGCAGTGATGAAGAGTCCCTGGGAAGAAATCGGATTCTGCGGGCCACCACCAAGCAACCACATGACAAAAAAGAAACCGAAGAGGCCGATGAGAAAGAATCCACCGTTATCCATACCTCTATGATACCAGTCGCTAGCGCAGCTTTTCGAGTTCTTCGCGCACTACCTGCGCATCGCTCCATGGGAGTTTGGCGCCCTCTGCCTGCATTATATAAGGGTCAGTTCCTTTGCCGGTGATGAGCACTGCATCGCCTGGCTGTGCGAGTGTGAGTGCTATTCGTATTGCTTCGCGACGGTCCATAATGATGCGTGGCTCTCGATTCATGCCTGCAGCCATTTGATCAACGATCTGGCGTGGGTTTTCGTCATACGGATCTTCATCCGTAAGTATGACCTCTGCGCACGACTCATCCGCAATGCGTCCCATTTCAGGACGCTTCCAGGTATCGCGACCGCCGCCAGTGTTGCCGAGCACGCAGATCTTGCGGCCAGGATATGCCGCATACAGGGCCTTAAGTGAGTCGGGTGTATGTGCATAATCCACGACAGCAGCGAACGGTTGTCCTACTTCGATGCGTTCAGCACGGCCGGGAATACGAGAGAGTTTTGCGAGCGCGGCTGCAGTAGTCTGAAGCGATACGCCGAGGAACTCTGCGGCTTTAATGGTCGCAAGCGCGTTCATGATACTGAACATTCCAGGCTGCGGGAGCGTGAATGCTGTGTTTTTGTATGTAAACGAAACGCTCTCGGGAGACGTTTGAGCATCTTCAGCATCAGATTGTGAGAAGGGAATCTTCTGCTCGACGGGAAGCTCGAGGAATCGAAGGCCGTACTCACTATCTGCGTTCGCGATTATTGCGCGCGGACGTTTCGATGAGCGTGCGAGTGCTTTTCCGAGAAGAAACTTTGCTTGGAAGTATTTCTCCATTGAGCCATGCGACTCGATGTGTTCTTTCTCGAGGTTCGTGAAGATAAGCGCGTTTAACGAGAGGAATAAGTGACGATATTGTACGGCAGATTCGGATGTGAGCTCGATCACGGCATGTGTGCAGCCTTTTTGTACGGCTTCTCCTAAGAGTTTTTGAATGAAACCACGCCCAGGAAGCGTCATCTTATAAAGGTTTGGACGGGTTTCGTCTCCGATCTTGAAATGTATCGTGCTTGAGACCACGACCTTATGACCTGCTTCCGTGAGAACCGAGGTAAGCATCTCAGTGACTGATGATTTTCCTTTAGTACCAGTAACGCCGATCACGACGAGCTTGCGAGCAGGGAATCCGTAACGGATGGCTGCGCACAACTGCCAGAGTACATGGTAGGGAATCACGAGCGCTCGATATACGGAGGAGGGAAGCAGTGACTTAAGGAATCGCTTGAGCTGGTTCATATTAGCGTCCGGCTGAAAGCGCGGCCTTAAGGCGTGCGTCGCGGCCTTGTACCGAGAGAGGAATGGAGGAAAGTGCTTTGCGTGCTTCGCGCTCGGTGTAGCCGAGCGCAACAAGCGTGTCGAACACATCTGCATCATCTCCTTGCTCACGTCGTTCAGAAACAGTCACCTTCTCTGAGAGCTCGATCACGATCTTTTCAGCTGCTTTCTTGCCGAGTCCTGCGACGCGGGTCAGGTAGGTGATGTCGCGAGTCGCGATAGCATTCTCGAGCGATTCCCGGGATGCGCGCGTAATAATGGAAAGTGCGGTCTTTGGACCGATGCCTGACACAGTAAGGAGAAGGGTGAACAAATGATGCTCTGCAGGGTCAGTGAAGCCATATAACTCGAACCCGTCCTGTTTGACGCACAAATGCGTGCGAATGGTCACCTCCTCGCCAAGCGGCACCGAGAGCGGGGAAGCCATATAAAGGAATACACCCCATCCGGCCACATCTATCACGATGCCGTTGGTCTCTATCGAAAGGACGATGCCGCGAACCTGGCGAATCATGCTTCTATCCTATCACTTTATAGTAAATCTTGCGTATATAGGGGATTTCAGGTACTATTCGGACACATGGCAATTACGAAATCAGCAAAGAAAGCGCATCGCGTATCCCTCCGCAAGCAGGTGGTAAATCTGCGTCGCAAGCGTGCCCTTTCAAATACCACCAAAACGACCAAGAAATTGATCGTTGCAGGCCAGAAGACCGAAGCCCAGCAGACCCTCGCGGCTGCGTTCCAGGCTATCGACAAGGCCGCAAAGCGCGGTGTTATCAAGAAAAACACCGCCTCTCGCAAGAAATCCCGCCTTGCAAAGGCACTCGCGAAGGTCGCGTAAGCGATTGAAAGTAAAAAGGCCCGCTGATATAGCGGGCCTTTTGCTTACGTATGAACTTCTGACGAAACCGCCGAAGGATGAGCCGCAATTACCTCTATGGGCACCCCGTATAGTTCTTCGGGTATGGGATTGTCGGCTGAAGGATTTTTCTTGAGGTACACCGTAACCTTCCAATCGTCGCCACTGCCGGTGTTAATCGCGTTTAAGACTGAAGGGTGTGCTAGTAGCACGCCTTCTGCTTGTACCGCCTCGGATTTGGTAGCCATTTTACGTCCTTTCATGAGCTAAATCCTTATCCACCGTAGTCCAATTTAGGGGTCGATGTCAATACGACGTTGAAGAAAAAGAGCATTCCATCTGTCCCCTCGTAATCCACTCCTTGCCCGAAAATCGCGAATGCTATACTTGTCTAACAAAGGAACCGAGGCGAACTTCTATAAGGGAAATCTGGCGGATTTCAGCAGTAAAAACGTTCTTTTGTTTACTAGCTAGGAGTTATGGCGTATGCAAATATCAGTCACAAAACGAGACGGGACACGCGAGCTGTTCAATGCGGATCGGATTAATAAGTCAATCGAGAAAGCCTGTAGAGATACGGAAGATTGGGTAGGGAAGGTGGTGCAGATCGCGAGTGAGACTCGCCTGATGCTCTACGATGGCATCACGACCGAAGAACTCGATCATGCGACGATCAACGCCGCTCTTCAGAATGTCCAAGAGGATCCGGTATACGATACGATCGCGACCCGCCTGCTCCTCAAGACCGTATATAAAAGGGTGTTGGGTGACTATGACGAATCGAAGGACGCGCTCACTGCCAAGCACGCAGAGCATTTCATGTCCTATATAAAGGACGGTGTCGAGTCCGGTATATTGGACAAACGAATGTTGTCCTTTAACCTCGAGACTCTCTCGAAGACCCTGACGCTTCAGCGCGACGAGCTCTTCGGCTACGCTGGCCTCTCAACCCTTCTTGACCGATACGCCCTCAAGAATCCTGCACAGCAGCCGATGGAGACTCCTCAGTACTTCTTCATGCGCGTAGCGATGGGCCTCTCATACAATGAACAGGATCCGAACGCTGCCGCTATCCGCTTCTACAACCGCATGTCCCGCCTCGAGTACATTGCGGGAGGCTCGACCAACATCGCTGCAGGTACGTCCCGCCCAGCTCTTTCGAACTGCTTCCTTATGCAGATCGAAGACGACATGGAACATATCGCTAAGTCCGTTTCTGACGTCATGCTCCTCTCGAAGGCTGCTGGCGGTATCGGTGCTTCGGTCACCAAACTCCGCGCAAGCGGTTCGCCACTCTCATCTAATAACACTGTCTCAAGCGGTCCGACTCCATTCGCCAAGATCATCGACACTGCTATCCGCGCCGTTCAGCGTGGTGGCAAGAAGAAGGGCGCCCTCTGCTTCTACATGGAGAACTGGCACCTCGACTTCCCAGACTTCCTCATGTGGCGTCACAATGCGGGCGACGACTATCTCCGCATGCGTACTGCAGACACTGCTGTGCTCCTTTCCGACGAATTCATGCGCCGCGTGAAGAGCGGGGAAGATTGGTATATGTTCGATCCAAAGGAAACGCCAGACCTCGTCGAGCTCTATGGCGAAGCATTCTCAAAGCGTTATGCAGAATATGTCGCGATGGCAGAAGCAGGAAAGCTCCGTGCATACAAGAAGGCGCTTGCTGAAGACCAGTACCGCCAGATTCTCGTGATGCTCGAGACAACTTCGCACCCATGGATTACATGGAAGGATCCGATCAACCTTCGTGCTCTCAACAACAACACCGGTACGATCCACATGTCGAACCTTTGCACGGAGATCTGTCTTCCGCAGGATCGCGACAATATCGCCGTCTGTAACCTCGCGTCGCTCAACATCGCTCGACACATCAAGGATGGTCAGATCGATTGGAAGATGCTCGGCGAATCAGTTCGTCTCGCAGTGCGTCATCTCGACAATCTCGTCGATATCAACGTTCTTCCAATTCAGGAAGCCGCGAATTCGGATAAAGCGAACCGTGCAGTTGGTCTTGGCGTGATGGGATTCGCAGAAGTACTTGAGCTCATGAAGCTTGCATACGATAGCGAAGAATCATACGTGCTTTCTGATAAGCTCTTCGAGTTCATCAGCTACAATGCGATCGACGAAAGTGCAGACCTTGCACAGGAGCGGGGTAGCTATCCGAACTTTGAAGGTTCTGAATGGTCAAAGGGTAAGGTGCCGTTTGATACCATCGCTTCGACTGAGAAGTCACGCGGCCGTGAATTCACGGTAGATAAGACGAGTCACGCAGCGGAGCTCGGCATCGACTGGGATGCGCTTCGCGCAAAAGTGAAGAAGGGCATGCGTAATGCGACTCTCATGGCAGTTGCTCCGAACGCGAACATTGGTCTCGTTGCAGGAACAACACCAGGTATCGATCCTCGTTTCGCGCAGATGTTCTCTCGCAATAAGATTTCCGGAAAGTACCTCGATATCAACCACAATCTTGTGGCTGAACTCAAGGAACTCGGCATCTGGGAGGAGATTCGTGGAGAACTCATCGAGAAGCAGGGCGACATCTCTGTAATCGATCGCATTCCAGAAACCATCAAGTCTCGCTACAAGTCTGCATTCACGACTGATCCGTATGCGTTCATCGAAGTTGCAGCTCGCGCACAAAAGTGGATCGATCAAGCGCTCTCTCGCAACATGTATCTCGAGACACGTGCGATCGACGACCTTATTTCTATCTACACCACAGCATGGGAGAAGGGTCTTAAGACGACGTACTACCTGCACATGAAGCCTCGTCACACGGCAGAACAGAGCACCACGACGGTCAACAAGTCTATCGCAATTGGAAAGACCGGATTCGGCGCACTTGCCGCGATGGCAAATGAAAAGGAGCGTGAGGCAGTGCGTGAACGCTCAAACGAGCCTGTCGTCTCGCCGCTTACCATGCAGGAACCTATTCCTGTCGCGAAGCCGGCTCCAGCTGCACAAGCGCCTATCAAGGCGTGCCCGATCGACCCGCAAGAGCGCCTTCAGTGCGATAGTTGCCAATAGTTATCAGTCTGTCACAATACCTGTATGGCACTTATCGGAAAAGCATCCCCAGAAGATTACAACCTGCATCCGTCGCTCTATCCATGGGCTCGTAAGCTCTACGATCAGGCGATCGCAAATACTTGGTACCCGCACGAGATTCCCCTTAAGGAAGACCTTGAAGACTGGGCGACTATGACTGAAGACGAGAAGTACGCTGTTGAATTCGTGCTCGCGTTCTTCAATCCTGCAGAGCTCATCGTGAATCGTGTGCTCGCGCTCGGTGTGTACCCATACCTTAAGTCTGCTGAATGCCACCTCTATTTGGCGAAGCAGATGTGGGAAGAAGCGAATCACTGCGTCGCGTTCGAATACGTGCTCGAGACATTGCCAGTCGATCGCTCGAAGATCTACGAGACGCACATCGAGAAGCCATCGATGAAAGCAAAAGAGGATTTCGTGAATACGTATCTCAAGCGCATGACCGAAGAGACTCTGGACATCACGACCGTAGCAGGGAAGAAGGACTTCATTCGCAACCTCATCGCGTACAACATCATCATGGAAGGTATCTGGTTCTACAGCGGCTTCATGGTGATGCTCTCGTTCCGTCAGCGCAATAAGCTTCGTAACTTCGGTTCGATGATCAACTGGGTCATTCGTGACGAAAGCTTGCATCTCAAGTTCGGCATGAACCTCGTGCTCACGACGCTTGAAGAGAATGCAGAATTGCTCACGCAGGAATTCGCTGATGAGATCAAGCAGATCATTGTCGATGGCGTGAAGCTTGAGAACCAGTACAATCAGGACCTTTTCCCGAACGGCATTCTCGGCTTAAATGCAGACTACGTGAATCAATATGTTCAATATGTAGCTGATCGTCGATTGGAGGAGCTCGGTCTCACGCCCCATTTCAATGTGACGAATCCTGCAAAGTGGATGAGTACAGCAACTGACGTCTATGAGCTCGTGAACTTCTTCGAAGCGCAGAACACGAACTACGAAGTGAACGCGCGGGCGCATGATACTAAATCAGAACCCGCAGCATAAGTCGTCAGTACCGATTCCTCATGAGAAATCATGGGTCTGGAAACTCTTAGCATTCTCAGGGCCGGCGTATCTCATTGCAGTGGGGTACATGGATCCGGGTAATTGGGCGACGGACCTCGCAGGCGGTTCACAATTCGGATACAGTCTCTTGTTTGTGGTACTCGCATCAAGCCTTTCGGCGATGCTGCTCCAGTATCTGTGCGCAAAACTCGGAATCGTAACAGGACGTGATCTCGCGGAACTTTCGCGAGATCATTTTCCTGTGCCCGTAACGATTTTCTTGTGGATCATGGCCGAGGTCATGATCATCGCGTGCGACCTCGCTGAGGTCATCGGCTCTGCTATCGCGTTGTATCTCTTATTTCATATTCCGCTCTTGTGGGGCGTGCTCATAACTGCTGCTGACGTCTTGCTCCTTCTTGCGCTCGTACGGCACGGATTCCGCACACTCGAAGCGATCGTATTCGTGTTGATCGCTACCGTAGTCGCGTGCTTCGGGATCGATCTCCTTGTCGCGCAGCCTGCGCTTGCACCGCTCTTTGCGGGATTCATTCCGACAGGATCGATACTCTTGAACCATGACATGCTGTACATCGCGATCGGTATCATTGGCGCGACAGTCATGCCGCATAACCTCTACCTTCACTCATCGGTTGTGCAGACACGTCGCTATAAGGAATCGCCAGAAGGGAAGCGAGAAGCGATCCGCTTCTCAGGCATCGATTCTGTGATTGCGCTTTCGTTAGCGTTTTTCGTCAATGCGGCCATTCTCGTGCTCGCTGCTTCGGTGTTTAATGCGCATGGATATACTCATGTGACGGATCTTACCGAGGCATACAAATTGCTTGTGCCTTTGCTTGGCGGTTCGTTCGCCGCAATCTTATTCGGGCTCGCGCTCCTCGCCTCAGGTCAAAACTCTACGATTACCGGCACGCTAGCAGGACAAGTCATCATGGAAGGATTTTTGGGACTTAAACTGCCGCCTGCGTTGCGTCGCATCCTCACGCGTGGCCTCGCGCTGATTCCCGCAGTCGCGTGCATACTTATTTTCGGTGCTGGGTCATTACCGAAACTTCTCATACTGAGCCAAGTGATATTAAGCATCCAACTGCCATTCGCGCTCGTGCCGCTCCTCTATTTCACGTCAAGGCGTTCGCTCATGGGTGAGTTCGTAAATAAAATGTGGACCTCGATCATTGCCGGTATTATCACGGTCGTAATCAGCGGTCTGAGTGTTTTCTTACTGTTCGGGCTTGTCGCGTAATCGGTGCTCTCGGTAGGAATCGAACCTACATTACCAGCTCCGCAAGCTAGCGTCCTATCCATTGAACGACGAGAGCGAGTGAGGTCGACCCAGAATAAATAACGGAGTTATTTATTCTGGGT